>JAJPEO010000017.1 GCA_021166815.1 Nocardioides sp. | reverse complement strand
ACGTTTACGACTGGCGCCTATCCGGCAGAGGACCGTGCGCTGTGCACGTCGGTCGGCAGATCAGACACTCGTCTCCGACGTCTACGAGTGGCTTGGGCGGAATCACGAGATCTTGCATGGTCGAGCGCCAGAGGGACGGTCACGTGTCGCGGCTAGGCCCGTGATCTTCTGCGGTGCGTCGGTGACGCTGGTGAACTTCTTCTGGAACGTCGGCCAGCAGGTCCGGTCGAAGGGTGCGTCTCTGCCTCCGCGAGCCGCTTGACCGGGAGCACAGGCAACAGGTCGCGCAGAACGGTCGTGGTGCTCACGGCGCCGCCCGGCCGTAGGTGGTGGTGCGCTCGACCACGGGTCGTCCGATGCCGGCTCCTATCTCCACGAGCTCCTCGACGGTCTTGGCCGAGCCGTGCTCGGAGCCGGCCATCCGGGAGATGGTCTCCTCCATCAGGGTGCCGCCGACGTCGTTGGCCCCGGCCTGCAGCATCGCCCGGGTGCCCTCCACCCCGAGCTTGACCCAGGAGGTCTGGATGTTGCTGATCCGGCCGTGCAGCATGATCCGCGCCATCGCGTGGACGGCGAGGTTGTCGCGCAGGGTCGGGCCCGGACGGGCGACCCCGGCGAGGTAGATGGGGGCGCTGGTGTGCACGAAGGGCAACGGCACGAACTCGGTGAAGCCCGTCCCCCCGGAGGCGAGGGACTCGTCCTGGATGCGGGAGAGGACCCGGAGGTGGCCCACCCAGTGGCGCGGGTGGTCGACGTGGCCGTACATCATCGTGCTGGTGGTCGGGATCCCCACCCGGTGGGCGGTGGTGATGATCTCGACCCAGGTGCGGGTGGGAAGCTTGCCCTTCGTCAGCACCCAGCGGACCTCGTCGTCGAGGATCTCCGCGGCCGTGCCGGGGATCGAGCCGAGCCCGGCCTCGCGGACCTTGATCAGGAAGTCCTCGATGGACAGACCGGTGCGCGCCGTGCCGTTGACGACCTCCATCGGGCTGAAGGCGTGCACGTGCATCTCGGGCACCCGCTGCTTGACCGCGGTGACCAGGTCGAAGTAGGCGGTGGCGGGGAGCTCGGGGTCGATGCCCCCCTGCATGCAGACCTCGGTGGCGCCGAGCTCCCACGCCTCCTGGGCGCGGTCAGCGACCTCGTCGAGGGAGAGGGAGTAGGCGTCGGCGTCGGTGCGGCGCTGGGCGAACGCGCAGAAGCGGCAGCCAACGTAGCAGACGTTGGTGAAGTTGATGTTGCGGTTGACGACGTAGGTGACGTCGTCGCCGACCGCCTCCTTGCGCAGGTCGTCGGCCAGCCGGCAGACCTCGCGCAGGAGGTCGCCCTCCGCGGTCATCAGGGTCAGCGCGTGCTCGTCGGACAGGTTGCCGGGGTCCCGCTCCGCGGCCTTGAGCGCCGCGACCGCGTCCGACGGCGGTTGAGGTGCGAGCGCTGAGTCACTCGTGGGGAGCCTCGAAACCCCGTGCGACGCCTCGCGCACCTGGTCCCAGTCGCCGTACACGTCGGCGAAGTCGGAGCGCCGATCATCGGTGCGCCCCTCGGTGTCGACCGCCTCGAAGAGGTCGGTGCGGCCCACGCTGGCGCCGTACAGAACGTTCTCGGCACCGTCGGGCTCCTGCCACGGCAGCCCCTCCGGGCGTACGCCGGGGCGCGCCAGCCCGTCCTCGGTGGCCAGCGCGGCGACGTGCGTCGAGACCCGGGGGTCGAGCCACGGCTCGCCCTGGCGGACGTACTCGGGATGGACGGTCAGTCGAGCCCGGAGGTCGAAGCCGCACTCCGCGGTGATCGACCGCAGCCGCTCCAACGACGGCCAGGGGCGCTCGGGGTTGACGTGGTCCGGAGTCAGCGGCGAGACGCCGCCCCAGTCGTCGACGCCGGCCTCCAGCAGCGCCCGGCACTCGGCCAGATCCACGAGGTTGGGCGGGGCCTGGATGCGGGCCTTGGGCCCGAGCACGATCCGGGTGACCGCGATCGCTGCGCGGTAGTCGTCCAGCGCGAGGTCGCCGGTGTGCCGCATGGCCGTGTCGGGCTTGGCGCGGAAGTTCTGGACGATCACCTCCTGCACCGAGCCGTAGGCGCGGCTGACCCGGCGCAGCGCGAAGATCGTCTCGGCGCGCTCGGCGAGGGTCTCGCCGATGCCGACCAGCAGGCCGGTGGTGAAGGGGATCGACAGGCGTCCGGCGTCCTCGAGCACCCGCAGCCGGACCTCCGGGTCCTTGTCGGGGGAGCCGAAGTGGGCCAGCCCCCTGGTCTCGAAGAGCCGCCGCGAGGTGGTCTCGAGCATCATGCCCATCGACGGCGAGACCGGCTTGAGCCGGTTCAGCTCCTCCCACGACATCACGCCGGGGTTGAGGTGGGGCAGCAGCCCGGTCTCCTCGAGGACGCGGACTGCCATGGCGCGCACGTAGGCCAGCGTCGAGTCGTAGCCCTCCTCGTGCAGCCACTCGAGCGCCTCGGGCCAGCGATCCTCGGGCCGGTCGCCGAGGGTGAAGAGCGCCTCGAGACAGCCCAGCTCGGCGCCCTGGCGGGCGATGTCGAGGATCTCGTCGGGGGAGAGGTAGGGCGCCCGCCCCTCGCGCGCGGCCTGAGCCGGGGTCTCCACGAACGTGCAGTAGTGGCACCGGTCGCGACACAGCCGGGTCACCGGGATGAAGACCTTGGGGGAGTAGGTCACCGTCCCCGGTCGTCCGGCGGCGATGAGGCCTGCATCGCGCACCTTCGCCGCCGCCGCGGTGAGCCGGTCGAGATCGGCACCGGGCGCGGCGAGGAGGACCGTGGCCTCAGCGACGTCGAGCGCAGCACCGCGCTCGGCGCGCGCCAACGCGCGGCGTACCTGCTGGGGGGTGGGCGCGTCCACAACGCTCAGTCCCCAGGCACTGACCGAGCGTTGAACACAGCTGCAGGGGTGACGACGTGCTCGTACGCCTCCCGATAGATGTCCGGCAGCACTCCAGTGACCAGGTGGCCGAGCTCTTGGTGACGTCGGGTTGCGGCATCTGGGTGGTAGACCCGCTGCTCGAGGGCTTCCTCCAGCTCCCGCCGGAGCCGAGCCTCGTCGATGGTGGTGAGGACGCCGTCGCTCATCACCAGCCGGCCGTGGATCATCACGCTCCGCAGGTCGTGACGCTGGGCGCGGTCGACCAGCAGGTCCAGAAACGGGGTGTCGTCGTAGCGGCCGGCCGGACTCATGAGGCGGGTGCGGTCGAGGATCAGGAGGTCGGCGAGCAGCCCCGGGGCCAGGCGCCCGACCCGGCCCTCCTGGCGGATTGCCCGCGCGCCGTTCTCGCCCGCCGAGCGAAGGAGGGCGGCGCTGTCGGCCCGGACGTGCTCGAAGTCGCGGGGGTCGCGGTAGAGGTAGGAGCCCAGGCGGATCTCGGTGAACATGTCCTCGTCGTCGTTGAACGAGATCCCGTCGGTGCCGAACATCACCCGGCCGCCCGCGGCCATGATGTCGCGGATCCGGGCCACGCCCGCGGAGAGCCGCAGGTTCGATCCGGGGTTGTTGGACGCCACCGCGCCGCTGTCGGCGAAGATCCGCAGTTCGTCGTCGGTGACCCAGACGAAGTGGGCACACACCATGTCCGGTCCGAGGACGCCGAGGCGGTCCAACCGCTCGAGCGCGGACATGCCGTAGCGCTGGTGGCTGAAGTGCATCTCGGCGCGGGTCTCCAGCACGTGCGAGGTGATGCCGGTGTCGTACTCGTCCGCGAGCCGCCGGCACCGCTGGTAGAGCTCGTCGGAGCAGGCGGGGGTCCAGTCCGGCGCCAGGACGGTGCGGATCCGGCCGTCGTACCCGTCCCACGTCCGGGCCAGGTGGTCGTACGTCGCGAACACCTCGTCGAGCGGCCAGGCGTAGCCCATCGGCGAGGCCCTCACCTCGGCCGCGAGCGCCGGCGGCAGCCGCTTGAGGAAGCAGTCGTCCGCCTCGTGGGCGTAGACGTGCTGGTCCCGCGACACCAGTCCGAACGCCACCCGGAAACCGCTGTCGGCATAGGCGCGCAGCACCGGCTCGGTGCCGAAGTGGGGGACCGACGGCCGGCCGTAGTACATGTCGACCGCCGAGGTCTGGCCACCCCTGATCATGGCGGCGATCGAGTGCTGGGCGATCAGGTAGAGGTCGTGCTCCAGGGCGGGTCCGTAGCCACCGTGCACGTGCACGTTGGCCTGCTCGAAGATGTACTGGTAGTGGCCGGGGCCGACGGACAGCTCCGAGTGGTAGTGCCCGTTGACGAGGCCCGGCATCACGATGCTGTCCGGCCCGCCGAGCACCTGGTCGAAGGGGCCGTGCTGCTCCAGCCGCTCACGAGGGCCGACCTCGGCAATGGCCTCGTCCTGCACGATCACCGCGCCGTCCTCGATGAGATCGATGTCGCTCAATGCCACGACGGGATCGCCCAGGACCAAGGTGCGCATGTGTTCCTCCGGATCAAGGGGCGCAGCCATTGACGGTGCACCGCGGTGAACCTATGGTCGGCGAATCATATTCAATATGCAATACAGGAGGAGAGATGACTTCCGGACCTGGTGGGGGATTCACGGACATCGCTCGCGACGCGGTGGCCGACGTGTGGGACCGGCTGCCGGACCACCCCTTCGTCCGCGGCATGGCGGACGGCACGCTGCCGGCGCCCGTCTACCAGTACTACGTGGGGCAGAACCTGCTGTACCTGCCGCAGTACGCCCGCGCGATCGCGTGCGCGGTGACGAAGTCGCGTTCCGACGACGAACTGCGGCGGTACTCGGCCGCGCTGGTCAACATCGTCGACGTCGAGATCCCGCAGAACGAGAGGCTCCTGGCGCGGGTGCGCGACCTCAGCGGCGACCACGTCTCGCGGGAGGTCGTGATGGCGCCCGGCACGCGGAACTACACGTCGTACCTGCTGGCGGTCGCGGGCACCGCGGACGTCGTGGCGATCGGGGCGGCGATCCTCCCGTGCGCGTGGAGCTACGGCGAGATCGCGCGCCGGCACCTCGGCGGGGCGGTCGCGCACCCGGTGTACCGCGAGTGGTTCGAGTTCTTCGCCAGCGACCAGTACGCCGAGCTGGAGGCCGGCATGCGGGAGCGCATGGATGCCGACGTCTCGGGGCTGGACCCGGCCCAGCGTGACCGACTGGTCGGGATCTTCGGCGACGCGACCCGCCTGGAGTGGGAGTTCTGGGAGATGGCGCTGGCCCACGGTCGCGACGCGAGCGACGAAGAGAGTGGCGAAGGGGCTGGTCAACTGTGACTGCCGTCTCTATGATCGACGCACATCATATATCAGATCTCGAATCTTGAACCCCCGGAGCGTCATGCACTCAGGAACGGAAGTCCAGGCCCCCGCGGCGGGTCGACACCAGGACGAGGTCGGCATTGACCTGGTCGACGTGGAGAAGCGGTTCGGCTCGACGGTGGCCGTGTCCGGCGCGAGCCTGTCCCTCCCGCGTCACGGCCGGATGTCGATCGTCGGCCCGAGCGGGTGCGGCAAGTCGACCATCCTCTCGATGATCTGTGGCCTCACCGACCCCACGGACGGCGTGGTGCGCGTCGAGGGGGCCACCACGATGAAGGAGCGGCTCGCGCGCTGCGCCTGGATGCCCCAGCGCGACCTGCTCCTGCCCTGGCGCGACGTGGCCGGCAACGCCGCGCTCGCGCTGGAGAACCACGGCACCTCCAAGCGCGCGGCTCGCGAGCAGGTGCTCGACCTGATCGACCGGTTCGGGCTCTCGGGCTTCGAGAAGAAGTACCCGCACCAGCTCTCGGGCGGCATGCGACAGCGTGTCTCCTTCCTGCGGACGATGGCCGCGGGCAAGGACGTGCTGCTCTTCGACGAGCCGTTCGGTGCTCTCGACTCGATCACGCGCGCGGACCTGCAGCAGTGGCTGCGCCGCACGCTCGACGAGGCGCCGCGGACCACCGTGCTGGTCACCCACGACGTCGAGGAGGCGCTGCTGCTCGGCGACACGGTCGTGGTGATGAGCGCGCGTCCGGGCCGGATCGTGCAGCAGATAGACGTCCGGCTGCCGCAGACCGAGAGTCGCCGGGAGCTGATCCGGCATCCGGAGTTCGCACAGCTGCGCGACGAGCTCCTGTCCCTTCTGGAGGTGACGGAATGACGGTGATGGAGACCATGACCTCGACTGGCACGGACGTCCCCACGTCGGACGCCGACACCGGCTCCCGCCGACGGTGGCTGGGCGCGACGGCGAAGCGGATCCTGCCTCCCGCGGGCATCCTGCTCGTGATCGGCATCCTCTGGCAGATGGTCGGTGACGTCTTCGGCGTCCCGGACTACATCCTGCCCACGCTGAGCGAGATCTGGGCGTCCGCCTCCGAGAACTGGGAGGACACGTTCGCCAGCGCCACCGTGGTCACCCTCACGGAGGTGCTGATCGGCTTCGGCGTGGCGATCGTGGTGAGTGTCTCGATCGCGCTGACGCTCCACATGTCCCCGGTGCTGCGCACGGCGTTCATGCCGCTGCTGATCGGGTCCCAGGCGGTGCCGATCGTGGTCATCGCCCCGGTGCTCGCGATCATCTTCGGCTACACGCTGATGCCGAAGGTCATCGTGGTGGCGCTGATCTGCTTCTTCTCGATCGTGGTCAACACGATGCACGGCCTCGCCTCCGTCGACCCGGAGCTCATCAAGGTGATGCGCACCCTCGACGCCAGTCGGTGGGCCATCCTGCGGCGGGTCGAGATCCCCGCTGCGCTTCCCTCCTTCTTCACCGGCCTCAGGATCTCGGCGACCTACGCCTCGGTCGGTGCTGTCTTCGGCGAGTTCGCGGGCTCGTTGGACGGCCTGGGCTACGTGATGATCCAGGCCACCTCGCAACTGCAGACGGACATGGTGTTCGTGGCGATCTTCATCCTCACGTTCATGTCCATCAGCCTCTTCGTGGCCGTCTCGATCGTCGAACGGTTCGTCTGCCCTTGGGCAAGAAAGGAAGACCGCAGATGAGGAAACTCAACACCCGCCGGAGGGCCGCTCTGCTGGCGACCAGCGTGTTGCTGGCCGCCGGTGCCCTGACCGCCTGCGGCGACGATGCGTCCGGCACCGGGGCGGACGGCAACGTCACCGTGCTCCTGGAGTGGTTCCCCAACCCGGACCACATCTCTCTGTACACCGCCCAGGACATGGGAGCGTTCGAGGACGAGAACCTCAAGGTCAAGTTCCAGCCGCCCTCCAACAACACCGACTCGCTGAAGATGGTCAGCCTGGGGCAGATGCCGCTGGCCATCTCCTACGCGAACGCGGTCATCAACGCCGACGCCCAGGGTCTCGACGTGGTGGCGGTCGCCGCGCTGATCCCGACGACGCTCAACTCGCTGATCCTGAACCGCACCGACGAGGTCCAGGAGCTGGGAGACCTCAAGGGCAAGCCGATCGGCTCCTCGGGTGACCCCGTGTCCGAGGCGATGTGGGCCTACGCCCTCGAGCAGCAGGGCTTCGCCGAGGACGACATCAAGTTCGTGTCCATCAACCAGGGCTACGCGCCGGCGATGATCTCCGGCAAGGTGAACGCGATCATCGGCGCCTACCAGAACATCGAGAGCGTCGAGCTGCGCGAGAACGGCGTCGACCCGGTCGGGTACGCGGTCGGCGAGGCCGGCGTGCCGGAGTACGACGAGCTGGTGCTCATCGCCAACCGCAGCAAGCTCGAGGAGGACGAGGCCTACCAGGAGACGATCCGCAAGTTCCTCGCCGGTCTCGCCCAGGGCGACGCCAAGGCCCAGGAGGACCACGACGCGGCGTTCGAGGCGATCTCGGGCGTCGCCAAGGGGTACAGCGACGAGAGCCTCAAGGAGATGATCGACCTCACCGCGCCGCTCCTGGCGAACGAGGACGGCTTCGGCCAGATGGACGTCGCCGAGTGGCAGGCGCTCGCGGACTGGCTGTACGACAACGACCTGCTGGAGAAGGAAGTCGACGCCGCGAACGTGGTCAACACCGACATGCTCCCCGACGGGGGCGATGCCGAATGACCGCCACGGTCGAGGTCAGGCGCACGGGGTGGACCGGTGAGCTCTGGTCGGCCATCGAGCCGATCCATCTCGAGATCCTCCAGCATCCCTTCATCACGGGCCTGACGTCGGGGGAGCTGGCGCCCGAGGCGTTCGTCCGGTTCCTCGCGCAGGACACGTACTACGTGCACGAGTACGCCCGCTCCCTCGCGATGCTGAGCGCGACGGCGCCGAACATGGCGTTGACCCGATCGCTGCTCCAGCACGCGGCCGGGGCGGTGACCGCGGAGTCGGGCCTCCATGCGGAGCTCGTGGACATGATCGACGCGCCGGCAGGGGTGCTGACCGGGGTGCTGCCGACGCCGACCGCGGCGGCGTACGTCGACTTCGTGACCGCGCGCGTCCACTCCGGCTCGTTCTTCGAGGGCCTGTGTGCCGTGCTGCCGTGCATGTGGGTGTACGCCGAGGTCGGCAGGCACCTGGTCGCGGCCGGCTCGCCCCATCCCACCTACCAGCGATGGATCGAGAGCTACGCCGGGTCGGACTACCTCGACGAGGTCGAACGGGTGCTGGCGGACGTCGACGTGCTGGCGCGGGACGTCGCGGAGGCAGAGAAGCAGCGAGGCGTCGACATCGCGATCGCCGCCACCAGGTACGAGTGGATGTTCTGGGACTCGGCCTACCGCGGCGAGGAGTGGCCGACCCTCGTGTGACCGACGGAGAGCGGGGATCCCACACGTTGGTGGAGTCCCCGCTCTTCGCCACATCTTGACACATCGCATATGAGATCTAATATTGGACATCTCAACCATCACCGAAGGAAGCAGGGGCGCATGACCAGCGGGAACCCAGTGGCGGCCAGGGCTCTGGCGTCGATCGACTACGACCGGCTGCACACCCTGGTCCAGGAGGTGTGCCGGATCCCCTCCGTGCTCGGCGAGGAGGGCCCCCTGGCGGCGTTCCTGGTCGACGTCATGAAGTCGTCGGGGTTCGAGGACGTGCGGCAGCAGGACGTCCTGCCCGACCGGCCCAACGCGATCGGTGAGCTGTCCTTCGGCGCGGGTCCTCGCGTCGTGATGACCGGCCACATGGACACCAAGCCCGTCTCCCACGGCTGGTCCAAGACCGCGCCGTTCTCCGGCGAGCTGATCGACGGAGCGATCTACGGGCACGGGATCATGGACATGAAGGCGGCGCTGGTCTGCCAGATCGTCGCGATCGAGGCGCTGCGCGACTCCGGCATCCCGATCTCGGGAACGCTGGCGATGGCCGCGGTCTCCGACCACATGGGTGACCAGCTCGGCTCGATCCGCTACTTCGAGGAGTACCCCGCCGACTACTGCGTGCTCGGCGAGCTCTCCGACAACGAGATCTTCCTCGGGCACCGGGGTCGCTACTACTTCGACATCACGGTCATCGGCACCTCGGCGCACACCTGCCACAAGCCGCTCGCGGTCAACGCGAACGCCCTGGCGGCGCACGCCATCCTCGAGCTCGACCGCTCGGCGCTGCTGCCGGACCTCGAGACCTGGGTGGTCGACCTCTTCGGCGGCGAGACGTACATGGCGCCCGGGCGCGTCTACGGCGGCCTCCCGCCCGGCGGGCCGTCGATGATCCCGGACGAGTGCGTGATCCGGGTCGACTGCCGGCCGCAGCCCGGGGTGACCGTCGACCAGGTGCGCGCCGAGATCGACCGGTGCCTGGCGGCCGCGCAGGCCCGCGAGCCCCGGTTCCGTGCCGAGGTGGAGCTGGTCGACGTGAAGTCCGGCTACCTGGCCAAGCCCGGTGACCCCGTGGTCGAGCTGATGCGCGAGTCGGTGCGGTCGGTGCGCGGCGCGGAGCCGCCGCTCCAGGTCGCGGGCTGGCTCGGCGACACCGCGAGCTTCGGCGACCAGGTGCCCACGATCATCTTCGGCCCCGGCGGCGAGCCCGTGTACTGCCCCGACGAGCACCTCTCGCTGGAGGACCTCGCCGAGGCCACGCAGGTCTACACCACATTCGGCGCGCTCGCGCTGCAGAAGAAGTAGGTCGGGGCCGGTGGCTGTGAGTGCACCGGGTCGGGCCCGGGTGGTCCTGGCCAAGCCGGGTCTGGACGGGCACGACCGAGGGGTCAAGGTCGTCGGCATGGCGCTGCGCGATGCCGGAGCCGAGGTCGTCTACCTCGGGCTGCACGTGAGCCCGGAGCAGGCGGTGGCGGCGGCGGTCGCGGAGGATGCCGACGTGATCGGCCTCTCCGTGCTCTCGGGGGTGCACCTCGCGGTCACCGAGGCCCTGGTCGCGGAGTGCCGGCGGGCCGGGCTCGACGACGTCAGCGTGGTCGTCGGGGGCACCATCCCGCCCCAGGACGTGCCGAAGCTGCTGGGCATCGGCGCCCGCGCGGTCTATCCCGTGGGGACGCCGCTGGGCGACGTCGTGAGCGGAGTCCTCGGGATCGTCGACGAGAAGAGGGGCGTTTCATGACCGACCTGTTCACCGACTCGGGTATCGAGCTCCGGCCGTTCTACGACGAGGACTCGGTGGGCTCGGATCTGCCCGAACGGCTGGGGGAGCCCGGGCACCCGCCCTTCACGCGGGGTGCCTACGAGTCGATGTACCGCGGCCGCCTCTGGTCGATGCGGCAGTACGCCGGGTACGGCTCCGCGGCCGACACGAACGCCCGGTACCGGTACCTGCTGTCCCAGGGACAGACCGCGCTCAGCGTCGCCTTCGACCTGCCCACGCAGCTGGGCTTCGACTCCACCGACGACCGGGTCGCGTCCGAGGTGGGCCGGGTCGGGGTCGCCATCGACACGGTCGAGGACATGGAGATGGTCTTCGACGGTCTGCCGATCGACCAGCTCTCGGTGAACTTCACCATCAACGCGACCGCCCCCATCATCCTGGCGTTCTACCTCGTCGCTGCAGAGCGGCAGGGAGCCGCGATGGCCGACGTCGCGGGAACCCTACAGAACGACATCCTCAAGGAGTTCCTGGCCCGCAAGACCTTCATCTTCCCGCCCGACCACTCGATCCGGCTGGTCGCCGACGTCGTCGAGTACGCCTCCGCCGAGCTGCCCCGCTTCAACGGGATCTCGATCACCGGGTACCACGCCCGCGAGGCCGGTTGCGACGCCATCCAGGAGGTCGGGCTGACCATGGCCTCGGCCGTCGCCTACTCCGAGGCGTTCCGCGCTCGTGGGCTGGACTTCGACTTCTTCGCGCCCCGGCTCTCGTTCCACTTCGCCAGCCAGCTCGACCTGTTCGAGGAGGCCGCCAAGGTGCGGGCGGCGCGTCGGATGTGGCACCGGATCGCGACCGAGCGGTTCGGGGCCACCAAGGAGGCCTCGGCGCGGCTGCGGTTCTTCTCCGGCTGCTCCGGGGCGACGCTCACCGCCCAGCAGCCGCTGAACAACGTGGTGCGGTCCACCCTGCAGTGCCTGGCGGCGGTGCTGGGCGGGGCGCAGTCGATCCACGTGATGGGGTACGACGAGGCGCTCGAGATCCCGACCGAGGAGTCGGTGCGGCTGGCGCTGCGGACCCAGCAGATCATCGCCCACGAGTCCGGCGTCGCGAAGGTGGTGGACCCGCTGGCCGGGTCGTACTTCGTGGAGTCCCTCACCGACACGCTCGAGGAGCGGGCCTGGGCGCTGGTCGAGGAGATCGACGCCGGCGGCGGCTACGTGTCGATGCTAGCGGAGGGCATCCCGCAGCGGTGGGTCGCCGAGGCGGCCGACCGGTACGAGCGCGACGTCGCGCAGGGCGCCAAGATCCGCGTGGGCGTCAACAAGTACGTCGAGGACGACGAGGTGGCCCCGCCCCTCTTCGAGATCGACGTGGAGGCGGCCGACCGGCAGCGCAGCACCCTGCGCCGCAGGCTGGCCGCACGCGACGAGAAGCCCGCCGCCGAGGCGCTGTCGGCGCTCCGCGAGGTGCTGAAGAGCGACGACAACGCGATGCCGGCGCTGCTGCACTGCGCCCGCTCGGGGTGCACGCTCGGCGAGATCGCCGACGAGATGCGCGCCGTCTTCGGCGAGTACCGGGAGCCCCAGGCGTGGTGACCGCATCTTCCGCACCCGCGCGCCCCCTCGACGGGGTCCGCGTCGTCGACCTGACCAGGTTCGTGTCGGGCTCCTACGCGGCCATGCTGCTGGCCGGGCTGGGCGCCGACGTGGTCAAGGTCGAGGCCGAGCCGCACGGCGATCCGTACCGATCCCAGGGCACCGCCTTCGCCGGCGGCGAGAGCGCGCTCTTCCAGGCCCTGAACACGGGCAAGCGGAGCATCGTGCTGGACCTGAGGTCAGAGGCCGGCCGGGCACAGCTCGACGCGCTGCTGGCGGACGCCGACGTGTTCTTGGAGAACGGCCGTCCCGACTCACTGGCCGGGATCGGCTTCGACGCCGCCTCGGTGCGGGAGCGGCATCCTCATCTCGTCTACGGCTCGATCTCGGGGTACGGGCAGACCGGTCCCGACTCCTCCCGGGGTGGCTTCGACCTGATCCTCCAGGCGGAGGGGGCGATCATGAGCGTGACCGGGTCCGAGTCCTCCGGCCCGGTCAAGGTCGGCGTACCCGTCCTCGACATCGGCAGCGCCATCTCCTGCGCGCTCGGGATCGTCAGCGCCCTCTACGCCCGCGGGCGCGGCGGCACGGGCGCCCACGTGAGCTCCTCGCTGCTGGAGTTCGCGCTCGCCTGCTTCACCAGCGTCGCGCCGGCGCTGTTCGTGGACGACGAGCTGCCGCAGCCGATGGGCAGCCACTCGCCGACCTTCGCGCCGTACGGCGCCTTCCGGGCCGGCAACGGGTCGCTGGTGGTGGCCGGCGCCGGCAGCGACTCGCTCTGGCGGCGGTTCTGCGAGGTGCTCGGAGCCCCGGAGCTGCTCGTGGACCCGCGCTTCGTGACCAACGCCGACCGGGTCCGCCACCTCGACGACCTGGTCGCCGAGGTCGAGGACCGGCTGCTGCGGCGCGACGTGGCGGACTGGCTCGCCCGGTTCGCCGAGGCCGGGGTGCCGGCGGCGCAGGTCCGCGACCTCCGGCAGGCGATCGCCTCCCCGCAGGTGTCCCACCTCGGGCTGGTGCGCGACGAGGGCGAGGGCGAGCGTGCCTACCGGCACATCGGTCCTCCGCTGCGGGTCGACGGACCGTTGCGCTATCCGCGTCCCGCGCCGACCCTCGGCGAGCACACCGCGGAGATCCGGGCCGACCTGCGCATCCGGGACGCCGTACCCACCCAGGGGGTCGGCGGCGATGAGTGACGCATCGTGGGAGTCCCTCGCGAGCCGGGTCCTGGAGCGGACGATCGAGCTGTGTCGGATCCCGGCGCCGCCACTCGACGAGCAGGACCGCGCGGACCGGGTGCTGGCCTGGTGGGCCGAGGACGGCCTGGCAGGGGTGGAGCAGGACGACGTCGGCAACGTCTGGGCGGAGCTGCGCCCGGGCAGCGGGCCGGCGCTCGTGATCGCCGCCCACCTCGACACCGTGTTCGCCCGCGACGTGGTCCATCGGACCGAGCGGATCGGCGGCCGGCTGGTGGGCCCCGGCGTCGGGGATGACACGGTCGCGGTGGCCGCGCTGTCGGCACTGCACGCGGTGCTGCCGGAGCGGCTGCCGGTCCCGGTGCGGCTCGTCGCCACCGTCGGCGAGGAGGGCCTCGGCAACCTGCGCGGCGTCACCGCAGCCCTGGGCCGCGCGGACCGTCCGGTCGGCGCGCTGATCGCACTGGAGGGCAACTACCTCGGCCGGGTCAACACGATCGGCGTCGGGTCGCACCGGATCGAGGTCTCCCTGACCGGTCCCGGCGGGCACGCCTGGGAGGACGCCCACCACCCGAGCGTGGTGCACGTGGGCGGCCGGATCATCGCCGACCTCGATGCCATGGCGAGGCCGGCGGGCCGGACCAGCGTCAACGTCGGCACCGTGGCCGGCGGCGAGTCGATCAACGCCCGGGCCCGCGCGCTGCGTCTCCAGCTGGACCTGCGAGCCGAGTCCCAGGACGACCTGGACCGGCTCGTGGCGACCGCGACGGAGCTGATCCGGGACAACTGCGAGAGGCAGGGCGTGACCTGCGCGCTCGACGTGATCGGCAGCCGGCCGGCGGGCAGCATCGAGCCCGGCCACCCGCTCGTCGCCGCGGCCGTCGCGGGACTGGAGGCCGCGGGGGAGCCGGCCCGTCTCACGGCTGCCAGCACGGACGCCAACGCCGCCTACGCTCGGGGCATCCCGGCGGTCACGCTGGGGATCACCACCGGCGAGCTGACGCACACCGAGGCGGAATGGATCGACGTCGAGCCGATCGGGCGCGGGCTGCGCGCCCTGACCGAGACCATCGTCACCTACACACACCTGGAGGAATGATGTCCATCAAGAGCGGTGTCGCACTGCAGCCGGTCGACCCCCCCGAGATCTTCGAGGGGATGGTCGACGACATCGAGGGCATGCGGTTCGAGGAGCTCTGGCTGACCGACTCCTCGCTGCACGCTCGGTACGTCTATGTCTACCTCGCGCTGGCGGCGCGCCGGACCAGCGGCCTCCAGCTCGGCACCGCTGTCACGAACCCGGTCAGCCGGCACCCCGCCGTCACCGCGACGGCCTTCGCCACCATCAACGAGCTGGCGGGCGGCCGCGCCGTGATGGGGATCGGCGCCGGGGACCGGCCGCTGCTCTCGCTCGGCGAGAAGCCCGCCAGGCTGGCCCGGCTCGAGGGTGCGATCGAGGCGATCCGCGAGATCTGGACCGGCAAGCACGTCGACTACCAGGGCGACGGGTTCTCCCTCGTGGACGCCCACATGCGCGAGCCGGGACCGACCTCGATGCCGGTCTACATGTCGGCGAGCGGCCCCAAGACCCTGCAGCTCGCAGGTCGGGTGGCCGACGGCGTGGTCCTCCTCGCGGGTCTCCACCCCGAGGGGCTGCAGTGGGCGATCGACCACATCGACCGCGGAGTGGAGGAGGCCGGCCGCAGCGCCCGCCCGAAGATCACCGTCTTCGCCTACGGCGCCATCGACGACGACACCGACGCGGCCCTCGAGGCGGGCCGCACGATCGCGGCCTGGTTCCCCCAGACGGCGCCGGTGTACTGCGAGATGGCCGGCCTGTCCGCCGACCTGATCAAGCAGGTCCGCTCCATGTACGAGGGCGGCGAGTTCCAGGAGGCCGCCGCCGCCGCGCGGCTCCTGCCCGACGACTTCGTCCACCGGATGGCGCTCGCCGGCGACCTCGACCGGGCGAAGGAGCACCTGCGCAACATGAGGGACCTGGGCGTCGACGGAGTGTCGGTGTTCCCGCTGGGGGAGGACCGGATGAAGACCGTGCGCAACTTCCGCAAGGCCTACGACGAGGTCATCGGTTCGTGACCGCCCTGCCCGAGGTCACGGTCGGCCGGGTCCTCGACCAGTGCCTGGCCACCGCCAGCGGCGAGGAGATCGTGCTGCTCGCCGACGAGGAGACCGACCCGATCGTGCTGGAGGCGCTCGTCCGCGGTCTCGAAGAGCGGCGCGCGATCCCGGTGGTGGCGCGGGTGCCGCGGTACGTCGTGCCGGGCAGCGAGCCGCCCGCGGCCGTGGCCGCGCTGCTGGCCTCGGCCGCCGGGGCGATCGAGCTCACCTCGACGTTCATCGGGTCGAGCGTGGCCCGGCAGCGGGCGACCGCCGCCGGGACGCGCTACCTCGCCATGCCCGGTGTGCGTGCGGACACGTTCCGGCTGTCCGGGCCCCTCGACGTCGACTTCGACGCGCTGCGCGGACTGACCGAGCACGTTGCCGCGGCGTGGGGCCGGGCGACCACCTACCGGCTCACCACTCCGGCGGGCACGGACCTGTCGGGGTCGGTGGAGAAGCGGCCCGGGCGCGCGCTGTTCGGCGTCGCCCGCGAGCTGGGGGAGTACATGGCGCCGCCGGACGTCGAGGCCGGCACGGCCCCGGTCGAGGCGACGTCCCAGGGCGTGGTCGTCATCGACGCCGACTTCCTGTTCATGGGCCAGGGCCCGCTGGCCGGCGAGGTCGCGCTGCACTTCGAGAACGGGCGACTGCGGGGCGTGGAGGGTGACGAGGCCGGCCGGCTGACCGAGATGATCGAGCGCTGCGCCGACCCGCGGATGGACAACCTGGCCGAGGTCTCGGTCGGGCTGAACCCCAACGGCCGGGTGTGTGGCGTGCCGATGGAGACCGAGTCCACGCTCGGCAGCGCCCACATCGCGCTCGGCAACTCTATCGCGTACGGCGGCACCGTGGATGCCGTCGCCCATCTCGACTGCGTGATGCAGCACTCGACACTGGAGCTGGACGGCGAAGTTGTGATCAGCGACGGCGTACTTACGTCCGATACCAGATCCGATATGCACTAATCTGGACGGAGATTCTCGGCGGCGCGTGGGATGTGAATGAATGAGTACTGACAGCACAGGGGTTCAGCTGGAGCATCTCCAGTTGAAGGACCGGGTCTATCGCCATCTGCGCGACGGCATCATCGACGGTACCTACGACACCGGCGCCGCGCTGCGCGAGGTCGAGATCGCCTCCCGGCTCGGGGTCAGCAAGACGCCCGTGCGGGAGGCCTTCGTCCGGTTGGAGAAGGACCGGCTCGTGGAGCTGATCCCGTACCGCGGTGCGATCGTCGCCGGCTACTCCGCCGCCGACCTCGAGGAGATCTCGGAGATCCGGCAGCTGGTCGAGGGCGCCTGCGCGAGCTCGGCCGCGGCGAACGCCACCGACGAGGAGATCGCCGAGCTCGAGCGCAACATCCAGCAGTCGCAGGATGCCCTGGCGAAGTGGAAGGTCGCCCAGGTGGCGAAGCTCTTCGACACCTTCGACCAGCTGATCTACCGGCACTCCCGCAACAAGTGGCTCACCGAGCTGGTCGAGAACCTCGAGGGCCACCAGCGCCGGATCGGGCGCCTCACCGTGGCCATCCCCGGGCGCCTGGAGCGCTCGGTCGAGCAGCACGAGCAGATCGTGGAGGCGATCAAGGCCCGCAACGAGCGCCGGGCCGAGCGCGACATGCGCGCCCACGTCGCCAGCGTGATGTCGGACCGGCTCACGTCCTTCATCGCGGAGAACTGAGACTCCCTGCCCCGAACGCCGGGCCGCCCGATCGGGCGGCCCGGCGTTCGTGTGTGGTGGCTCCGGGCTCAGCTCCGGGCTCAGCCCTCGATGCGCGCCCGGGTGCGCAGGAAGGCGTCGTTGGCGTTCTTGAGGATCTCGTCCTCGTCGAGGGTGAGCAGGCGCCGGTCCTCCATGACCAGCTCGCCGTCGATGATGCTGGTGTGCACGGCGCTGCCGTTCGCGCTGAAGACCAGGTGGGAGTAGATGTGGGCCGGGTCGTTCGGCGCCAGCGGCAGGAACATCGGGTTGTGGGTGTCGATGAGGATGATGTCCGCCTTCTTCCCCGCGCTCAGCTCGCCGGTCTCGTGACCGAGCGCGGCCGCTCCGTTGCGGGTGGCCATCCGGACGACGTCGGGCGCCTGCTGCAGGCTGGCGTCGACCCGTGAGGCGCGGTGCATGAGCGAGGCGAACTTCATCACCTGGAACGGGTCGCGGCTGTTGTTGCACTCCGCCGCGTCGTGTCCGAGGCCGACGTTGATGCCCGCGTTGAGCATCTCGGGCAGCCGGGCGATGCCGTTGCCGAGCTTGGCGTTGGACGAGGGGTTGTGGGAGATCTGGGTGTTCGTCTCGCGCATCAGCGCGATCTCCCGGTCGGAGAGCCACACGCAGTGCGCGGCGATCACGTTGCGGCCCAGGAGCCCGGCGTCGTAGGCCACCTCGGTCGGCCGCATCCCGAACCGCTTCTTGCTGTCCTCGACCTCGGTGAGCGACTCGTTCAGGTGGATGTGGATCCCGGTCTGCAGCTCGTCCGCCAGGATCCGGGCGTCGCGCAGCAGCTCGGGGGAGGCCAGCGGCAGCCACTCGATGCCGACGTACACCTCCACGCGGCCGTTGCCGGCGCCGTGGACGGCGTCGTAGGCGTCCTTGTTGTCCTGCAGGCTGTCCAGGTCGTGCTCGGGGAGCGCGACGTCGTTGGACAGCACGGCCCGGATGCCGATGTCGACGGCGGCCCGGCCGAGGTCGGGCAGGCGCCGGTACATGTCGTTGACCGTGGTGACGCCGGACTTGATCGACTCGAGGTAGGAGCCGGCGGCGGCCCAGTAGGCGGCCTCGGCGTCCAGGTTGCGGATCAGGGGGTACCAGCAGGTGTCGAGGTACTCCCACAGCGGCAGGTGGTCGCTGAAGCCCTTCCCGATGGCCGTGTGGTAGTGCAGGTCGACGAAGCCCGGCATCACGACCTTGCCGCGGGCGTCGATCACCCGGTCGTCCGGGCCGGTCGGTCCGGCGTAGGCACCGGGTCCGACGGACTCGATCCGGTCGCCGGACACCACCACGTGTCCGTCGAAGACGACATCACCCGCATCGTTCATGGTCAGGACGGTGCCGCCGGTGATGATCATGCGCGCCATGGATGACTCCTCAACTCTCAGCTGTGTGATCGTGCCCAGAATTCCATTTAAGGTTTAAGATATGAGATACAAGGCTTTTTGTCTCCCCCTGGGGCAGACGGATGCGGACAGGCCGGAAGGAACGGGACCGTGGCACAGACACCGCTGCGAGGCAACGCACCTCAGTCGGAGGACCAGCTTCAGCACGTGCAGCTGCGGGACGTCGTCTACGAGCGGCTGAGGGACGGCATCATCACGGGTCGGCACGACGTGGGCAGCACGCTGCGCGAGCTCGAGATCGCCACCAGCCTCGGCGTGAGCAAGACGCCGGTGCGCGAGGCCTTCGCGAGGCTGGCCACCGACGGGCTGGTCCGGCTGGTGCCCTACCGCGGCGCGATCGTGACCGACTACCAGGCCGAGGACCTCCACGCCATCTCGGGGATCCGGCAGCTGGTCGAAGGGGCCTGCGCCGCGCTCGCGGCCCGGCACCGCACCGACGCCGACCTGACGGCTATGCGGGCCAACCTCCTGGCCGCCGACGAGGCCCTCGCGGCGGTCTACGTCGACCGGGTCCTCGTGCTGTTCCTCGAGCTCGACGACATGCTCTACGGCTTCTCGCACAACTGGTGGCTCCAGGAGCTGGTCACCAAGCTCCGCGCCCACCAGCACCGGATCCTGCGGCTGACCGTGCGGATCCCCGGCCAGATGGCCGTGTCGGCCACCCAGCACCACGAGATCGTCCGCGCGATCGCCGAGCAGGACGAGGAGGCGGCGGAGCTGCTGACCCGGGAGCACGTGGCCGGAGTGATGGCGGCGCACCACGAGGCCCTGTCGGCGAACTGAGGCGCATCCCGAACGCACGAGGGGCCCGGACGGCGTACGTCCGGGCCCCTCGTGCGTCGCTGGCGGGTGTCACCAGGTGAGCACGTTGCGTCCGTTCACCTCGCGCTTGCGCAGCCGCTCGATGCCGGTGCCGAACTCCTCGATCGGGTAGCGGGTGTCGATCTGGGCCCGCAACTCGCCGCGCGCGCACATGGCGACGGCGGTCTCGAGGTCCTGACGGGCCGCCGCCACCGACCCGATCACCCGGGCCTCGGACAGGATCAGCTCGACCGGGTGCATCTGCAGCTCGTCGTCGGTGTAGCCGATGATCACGGCCGTCCCGCGCCGGGCCAGTCCGCGGACGCCGGCGAGCATGCTGGCCGTAGTGCCCACGAGCTCGAAGAAGTGGTCGGCGCCGCGGCCGTCGGTGGCCTCCCGGATCCGGTCGGCGACGGCGTCGTAGCCGCGCTCGTCGAGCACGATCACCGAGCTCGCTCCGGCGTCCTTGGCGAGCGGGGTGCGCGCGTCGGAGTCCGCGATCGCGATCACCTGCGCGCCGGCCGCGACCGCGGCCTGCATGACCATCAGGCCGACGCCGCCGACCCCGTCGACGACCACCGTGTCGCCGAACCGCACGTCGGCCAGCCGCAGCGCGTGCACGGCCGTCATCCCACTGCAGCTGAGCAGGGCGGCGTCCTCGAAGGAGACGTTGTCGGGCAGCTTGACGCAGTTGGCGGCGGGCACCGGCACGATGTCGCGGAACGTCCCGTCGCTGCTGAAGCCGAGCTGGCCGACCGGGTCGGTGCAGACCTCCTCGCACCCGGTACGGCACCAGTGACAGGTGCCGCAGCCCACGAAGTTGTAGATCGCGACACGGTCCCCGACGGCGACGTTCGTGACGCCCTCCGGCACGTACGTGACGACGCCGGCGCCCTCGTGCCCAAGGATGAACGGGTAGCCGGGCGGCTCGAGCATCCCGTCGAGGATGTGCAGCTCGGTGCCGCAGATCCCGGCCGCGCGGGACTCGACCAGGACCAGGTCTCCCCGCTCCGGCTCGGGCACCTCCGCGACCTCGTACGAACCGGCTTCCTGCATGACAACTGCCTTCATCGAGCCCCTCCTCGGGCGTATCGCGGTGACAGGGTTGGTGACGGTGGGAGAGCCACGGTCAGTCCAGGTTGACCCAGACCGTCTTGGTCTGGAGGTAGGAGTCGAGCGCCTCTTCGCCGAGCTCCTTGCCGAAGCCGCTCATCTTGAAGCCGCCGAAGGAGACCGCGGGGTCGAAGTAGCCGTAGGTGTTGACGTAGACCGTGCCGGCGTGGATGCCGGCGGCCATCCGGTGCGCACGCGCGATGTCCTTGGTCCAGACGCCCGAGCAGAGCCCGTACGACGTGTCGTTGGCGAGCTCGACGGCCTCCTCCTCGGAGCCGAACCGGCTCACCATCGCGACCGGGCCGAAGATCTCCTCGCGCATGATCCGCATGTCCGGCTTGACGTCGGCGAAGACGGTGGGGCGCACGAAGGTGCCCTGCTCCGGGAGCGGGGTGCTCGGGTCGGAGGCGAGGCGCGCCCCCTCCTCGATCCCGGACTGGATCATGGAGTTGACCCGGGCCTGCTGCTCCTCGCTGACCAGCGGGCCCATGGTCGTCTCGGGGTCGAGCCCCGATCCCAGTCGTACCTGCGCGACGCGGTCGACCAGCCGGGCGGTGAACTCGTCGGCGATCTCGTCCTGGACGTAGACCCGGGCGCCGGCGATGCAGCACTGGCCCTGGTTGAAGAAGACCGCGCCGAAGGTGCCCTCGAGGGCGGCGTCGAGGTCCGCGTCGGCGAAGACGACGCTGGGCGACTTGCCGCCCAGCTCCAGGCTCACCTTCTTCATGTTGCCCTGGGCGGCCTCCATGATCTTCTGCCCGGTCGTGGTCTCGCCGGTGAAGGTGATCTTGTCGACGCCAGCGTGCGATGCGAGCGGGGCGCCGGCCGTGGGCCCGTAGCCGGTGACGATGTTGACGACGCCGGGCGGGAAGCCCACCTCGTTGATCAGCTCGGCCAGCCGCAGCGCCGACAGGGGCGTCTGCTCCGCGGGCTTGAGGACGACGGTGTTGCCGGTGGCCAGGGCCGGCCCCAGCTTGTAGCCGCACATGAGCAGCGGGAAGTTCCAGGGGATGATCGCCCCGACGACGCCCACCGACTCGCGCCGTGTGTAGACGTGGAAGTTGGCCCCGCCCTGGGGGGTGATCGTCCGGCCCTCGAGCTTGCTCGCCCAGCCGGCGTAGTACTTGTACAGGCCCGCGCTGAGCGGCACGTCGACCATGCGCGACTCCGAGGTCGGCTTGCCGTTGTCGATCGCCTCGAGCTGGGCGAACTCCTCGGTCAGCTCCTCGATCCGCTGCCCCAGCCGCCACAGCAGCTCGGCGCGCTGCGCCGTGGGGAGCGCGCGCCAGCCGGGCAGGGCGGTCCGGGCCGCGGCGACCGCGTCGTCGACGTCGGCGCTCACCCCGGAGGGCACGGACGTGAGAACGCTCTGGGTGACGGGGTTCGTGACCGGGATCCGGTCCGACCCGTGGGAGCTGACGAACTCGCCGCCGATGAAGAGCCCGTGCTCCCTGTTGACGAAGGACGAGACGGACTCGAGCAGTGCAACCATGGCCTATCCCTCACACTTCATATATTGGATCTGAGATCACGATAGGAGGCGGTGGCGGCTGCCGTCAATGACCAGTCCAGGGGGCGGCGGACCCTTGCCACCGCGATCCGGAGGCCGATAGGATCTGAGATCTGACATATAAAACGTCGTCCGTCAGGAGTGTTCCGCCGGTGATCATCGACGCACACACGCACATCCTCGGGCTCGCAGCCGATCCCGCGTTCACGGCCGAGTACGGCCGGGAGGGGTCGCTCTGCATCTACCGTGCCCAGGGCAAGCTGCCCAGCCATCGGATGCCGACCGAGGCCGAGTACGGCGCCTGCGGCCTCTCGCACGACGGGTTCCTCGAGATCGGGCCCAGCGAGATGATCGCCGGCCACCCCGGCTTCGACCGCATCGTGCTGCTGGCGATGTCGCCGCAGTTCCTCGACGGTCGGCTGATCGGGACCGTCGACAACCTCGGCGTCACCTCGGTGCCCGGCCCGCCGACGCCCGAGAAGTGCAACGACTACATCGCCGACGTACAGGGCCAGCACCCCGACACGTTCATCGGCTTCGCATCGGTGAACCCCAACTACAAGGGGGTCAAGGCGGCGGTCGCCGAGCTCGAGCGCGCGGTCACCGAGCTGGGGCTCCAGGGCCTCAAGCTCTACCCGATGTACCAGCACTGGTCCCCGGCCGACCCGATCCTCTCCTTCCCCATCTTCGAGAAGGCCGCCGAGCTCGACATCCCGGTGCTGGTGCACCAGGCCGGGTCGACCCGCGTCGATGCCCGGATGGACTTCGCCCGCCCCGCCCTGCTCGACGACATCGGCAGGAACTTCCCCAGCGTGAGGCTGCTGATCGCCCACTGCGGCACGCCCTGGGTGGAGGAGGCGATGTTCATGTGCACCAAGCACCCCAACTTCTTCGCCGAGCTCAGCTACCACATCTCGACCGTCACCACCGAGGAGCTGTACCGGTGGCTGCTCCACCTCGAGCAGATGTTCGTCCCGCTCGAGAAGGTGGTCTTCGGCTCCGACTACCCGGGCTTCACCTACGACCCGGTGCAGCTGCGCGACAAGGTCCTGAGCGTCAACGAGGTGGCCCGCAAGCTCGACATGCCGGAGATCCCTCAGGCCAAGCTCGACGGGATCCTGGGCGACAACTTCGCCCGGATCATGCGCCTGATCGACTGACCTGCCGACCCGACCGTCCCGAGAAAGAGAGGCGCACATGAGCGAGCTGACCGCCGAGTGGCTCCGGAAGTCCTGCCCGCAGATCTGGGACTCGTTGCACGACCACCCGTTCCTGCGGGAGATGGCGACCGGGACGCTCAGCCTGGACCGGTTCCGGTTCTACCTGGAGCAGGACACGATGTACCTCCGGGAGTACGCCAAGTGCATGGCTCTCGGTGCCGCCCGGGCCGCCCGGGTGGACGAGGTCGCCTGGCTCCGGGACTCGCTGGACAACATCGTCGACAACGAGCTCCCGCGCAACGAGCAGCTGCTGCAGCGGGTCATCGACCTCGGGGCGGCCGACCGCGGCGGGTCGCGGGGGATGGCGCCGACCACGTTGGCGTACACGTCCTTCCTGACGGCCACGGCGTACCGCGGGGACGCGCTGGACGTGATGACGGTGATCCTGCCGTGCGCGATCAGCTACCGGGAGATCGCCCTGGAGCTGGTCGAGGTGATCGCGCCGGACTCGCTCTACACGGCCTGGATGGAGTTCTTCGTCGGCGACTTCTACGGCGAGCGGCTCCGGCAGATGCAGGCGAACTTCGCGGAGCTGGCGGCCCGGGCCGACGACAGCAGGCGCGGCTTCCTGCGGGAGCAGTTCGCGACCGCGAGCCGGCTGGAGGTCGCGTTCTGGGACATGGCCTACGGCTGTCGGCAGTGGCCGGACCTGGCGGTCCCGGCCAACTGAGCCGCCCGCCACCGCGCGCACCCCGTCTACCCGAAGGAAGTCGATGCACTGGACGAACTGGTACCGCAACCAGCACTGCACCCCGGCGGAGGTCGTCACGCCGGCGTCCGAGGCCGAGGTCGTCGAGGCCGTCGACAGGGCCCGGTCCCGGGGCCGGACGCTGCGGCCCGCCGGGTCGGGACACTCCAACGTGCCGCTCGTCCTCACCGACGGCGTCGTGGTCGACCTGGCCGGCTTGTCCGGCCTGGTCGACGTCGACTGCGCGACCCATCGGGCGACGGTGCGTGCCGGCACGCGGATCTGCGACCTCGGTCCGCTCCTGTGGGAGCACGGGCTGAGCCTCACCAACCAGGGCGACATCGACGGCCAGCAGATCGCCGGCGCGATCGCCACCGGCACGCACGGCACCGGCCGCGACCTCGGCTCCCTGTCGAACGCGGTCGTGGGCGCGCGCGTGGTCCGCGCCGACGGGTCGGTCGCCGTCGTCGACTCCTCGACGCCCGAGTGGCTGCGCGCCACCCGCACGTCGCTCGGTGCGCTCGGGGTGGTCACCGAGCTGACCCTGCAGGTCTCGCCGGCCTACTCGCTCGCGGCCCGGCTCGAGCCGGCCAGCTGGGCGGAGCTGCTCGACAGCTGGTCCGAGCGCCTCGACGGGCACCGGCACTTCCTCTTCTACTGGTTCCCCACCGCCGCCGCGGCGGGTGCGTGGTTCGACTACGATCCGCCGCTCGGCGCGGACACCGTGCTGGTCAAGACGATGGACCCGCTGCCGGCGGACGCCCCCAGGGCCGACGGCACGCCCCGGGTGGGCCGCGCCTACCAGGTCTTCGCCGACCCGTCCGAGCCGACGTTCCACGAGCTCGAGTTCATGGTGCCGATCGAGCGCGCCGAGGAGGCGCTCGGCGAGCTCCGGGCGATGCTGCTCGCGCGTCATCCGGAGCACCCGCTCCCGCTGGAGGTGCGCTTCATCGCGGCCGACGACTCCTACCTCAGCCCGTTCTCGGCGCGGGCCTCGTGCTCGATCTCGGTCTCCGGAGTGATGGGGGAGGACAACGCGGCGCTCTTCCGCGACTGCGAGTGGGTCTTCGCGCAGTTCGACGGGCGTCCGCACTGGGGGAAGTGGCACCCGTACGACGCCGCCGACCTGGCCGCCCTGTACCCCGGCCTGTCCGCGTTCCGTGAGGTGCGCGCCGAGTTCGATCCCGGCCACCTCTTCACCAACCCCTATCTCGGCGGCCTGTTGGACGGCGCGCCGCGCGAAGGAGACCGATGAGCGACTACGCATACCCGTTCCTCAACCTCATCGACGGGCAGCGGGTCGAGGCCGCGTCGGGTGCGTCGCGCGAGGTGACCGACCCGTCGACCGGCACCTCCTTCGCGGTGGCGCCCGACTCGGGCCGCGGCGACGTCGACCGGGCGGTGTCCGCCGCACGCCGGGCCGCGGAGGGCTGGGCGGACACCACTCCGTCCGCGCGAGCGGAGCACCTGCTCGCGCTGGCCGACGCGGTGGCGGAGCACCGGTCGCTGTTCGTCTCCGACGACTCCCGCAACGCCGGCAAGCCGATCGAGTCGGTCGGCGACGAGGTCGACGGCGGCGTCGACAGCCTGCGGTACTTCGCCGGTGCGGCCCGGGTCGTGGAGGGGAAGGCGGCGGGGGAGTACCTGACGGGCTACACCTCGATGCTGCGGCGCGAGCCGATCGGCGTGGTCGGTCAGATCGCGCCCTGGAACTACCCGCTGATGATGGCCCTCTGGAAGATCGGCCCGGCCCTCGCGGCGGGGAACACCGTGGTGCTCAAGCCGGCGCCGCTCACGCCGGTGTCCACGCTGCGGCTGGCCGCCCTCGCGGCGGAGGTGCTGCCCCCCGGCGTCCTGAACGCGGTGGCGGGCGGCGACGAGGTCGGCGCCGCGGTCGTCGGGCATCCCGGCGTCGACATGGTCTCGCTGACCGGGTCGGTCGCCACCGGCAAGGCCATCGCCCGCACGGCGGCGGACTCGCTCAAGCGCGTCCACCTCGAGCTCGGCGGCAAGGCCCCGGTCGTCGTCTTCGACGACGCGGACGTCGCGGCCGCCGCCGGTGCGATCGCGGCCGGCGGCTTCTGGAACGCCGGCCAGGACTGCACCGCCGCCACCCGCGTGCTGGCGACCCCGAAGGCGTACGACGAGCTGGTCGCGGCCGTCGCGGACGCGGCCGGGAAGCTCGTCGTCGGTGACACCAGCGACCCCGCGACGACGCTCGGGCCT
Source organism: Nocardioides sp. (assembly GCA_021166815.1). Taxonomy (GTDB): domain Bacteria; phylum Actinomycetota; class Actinomycetes; order Propionibacteriales; family Nocardioidaceae; genus Nocardioides. Next base: position 2,311 of record JAJPEO010000017.1, on the reverse strand, counting down.
CTGATCAGCGCGGCCCAGCGCGACCGCGTGGCCGCGCTCGTGGCCGGCCGCTCGCCGCGGACCGAGGTGGTCACCGGCGGCGTCGCCGTCGACCGGGCCGGCTACTACTTCCAGCCGACCGTGATCACCGGCGCCGAGCAGGGCGACGACCTGATCCAGCAGGAGATCTTCGGGCCGGTGGTGACCGTGCAACGCGTCGCCGACGAGGAGGCGGCCGTCCGTGCGGCCAACGGCACGCCGTACGGGCTGGTCGCCTCGGTGTGGACCCGGGACGTCGCCCGCGCGATGCGGATGTCCAAGGCCCTGCAGTTCGGCACGGTGTGGGTCAACGACCACTTCCCGGTCACCCCCGAGATGCCCTTCGGTGGCTACAAGCAGTCGGGCTACGGCAAGGACCTGTCCAGCTACGCGCTCGAGGAGTACACGAACCTGAAGCACGTGATGGTCAGCCTGCGCTGACCAGGGTCGCCCGTCATCAGCCGGTGCGAGCCCGGTGTCAGAGCTCAGATCCCAGAACTCAGATCCCAGAACTCAGATCAGGAGTGCCGTGCTCAAACGGATCCATCACGTCGCCTTCGCCGAGGAGAGCGGCGCCGCTGTGGTGCGGCGGCTCCAGGAGGTCTTCGGGCTCGAGGTCGAGAGCGAGGAGGCGGCGCCCGGCTTCGTGGAACGCATGCTCCCGGTCGGTGACTGCTGGCTCCAGGCGTTGGAGGCGACCGGCGACGGCGTGGTGCGGAGGTCGATCGCGGCCCGCGGACCGGGTCTGCACCACGTGGCCTTCGAGGTCGAGGACCTCCCCGCCGCCCTCGACCGGATGGCGCGCCACGGGGTCGAGCTGATCGACCGCGAGCCCCGGATCGGCGGCGGGGGCCACCGGATCGCGTTCGCCCATCCGCGCTCGTTCGGCGGGGTGCTGGTCGAGCTGGTGGAGACCTCGAGCGAGACCGACGGATGACGCGACCCGCGCTGCGCGTCGAGCACGACCTGATCGGCGAGCTCGAGATCCCCGCCGAGGCCTACTGGGGCATCAACACGGCCCGGGCGCTGCAGAACTTCGACATCACCGGGACCCCGATCGCGGCGCACCCGGCGCTGATCGAGTCGCTGGCCGGCGTCAAGCAGGCCGCGGCGATGGCCAACCGGGACCTCGGCCTCCTGGACGAGCAGGTGGCGGACGCCGTCGTCGCCGCGTGCCTGGAGATCCGGCAGGGGCGGCTGCGGGACTCCTTCGTCGTCGACGTGCTCCAGGGCGGTGCGGGGACGTCGACCAACATGAACGCCAACGAGGTCATCGCCAACCGGGCGCTGGAACTGCTCGGCGAGCCGCGGGGCAGCTATGCCGTGGTCCATCCCAACGAGCACGTGAACCTGGGACAGTCCACCAACGACGTCTACCCGACCGCGCTGCGGCTCGGGCTGCGGCTCGCCGTGCGCGATCTCGTGGTGCGGATCGAGGCACTGGCGGCGTCGTTCGAGCGGAAGGCCGACGACATCGGCGACGTGCTGAAGCTCGGGCGCACGCAGCTCCAGGACGCCGTGCCGATGACCGTCGGCCAGGAGTTCCGGGCGTTCGCGGCGACGCTGCGGGAGGACCGCGCGCGCATCGACGAGGTGGTCCCGCACCTGCTGGAGGTCAACCTCGGCGGGACGGCCATCGGCACCGGCCTGAACGCACACCACGACTACCGCGACCTGGTGCGCCACTACCTGGCGAGGATCACCGGGCTGCCGGTGCGCACCGCTCCGGACCTGATCGAGGCGACCCAGGACTGCGGCGTCTTCGTGCTGCTCTCGTCGATGCTCAAGCGGTACGCCGTCAAGCTCTCCAAGATCTGCAACGACCTGCGGCTGCTGGCGTCGGGGCCCCGAGGGGGCTTCCACGAGCTGAACCTCCCGGAGCGTCAGGCGGGGTCGAGCATCATGCCCGGCAAGGTGAACCCGGTGATCCCCGAGCTGGTCAACCAGGTGGCCTTCGAGGTGATCGGCAACGACCTCACCGTCACGATGGCGGCCGAGGCCGGTCAGCTCCAGCTCAACGCGTTCGAGCCGGTGATCGGGCACACGCTGTTCCGGAGCATCGACCGGCTCGGCCGGGCGTCCACCGCCCTGGCGACGCGCTGTGTCGACGGCATCACGGTCAACGAGGTGCACCTGCGCGCCCAGGTGGAGAGCAGCATCGGACTGGTGACCGCGCTGAGCCCGATGATCGGGTACGAACGCGCCACCGAGGCGGCCCGGCTGGCGCTGGCCTCGGACCGGGGCGTGCTCGAGGTCGTCGTGGCCGAGGGCTGGCTCACCGCGGCCGAGGCCG
>JAJPEO010000013.1 GCA_021166815.1 Nocardioides sp. | reverse complement strand
GTGGCGGCGCTCGGGCACTCCGAGACCGGAGACCGCAAGATCGAGGTCGAGGACCTCGAGGTCGCGGTGCTCGATCGCACGCGGGCCCAGCCTCGGAAGTTCGTGCGGGTGCGCGAGGAGGCACTGGCCCAGCTCCTGGTCACTCCGACCGCCCCCGCTGCCGACGCCTGAGGCTCGCCGCGTCGACGGCCGACATCCGCACCCTGTGTGACGCAGGTGACTAGGGTGGAGGTGTGGACCGGCGGATCTTCGGCATCGAGAACGAGTACGGCGTCACGTGCACGTTCCGCGGACAGCGCCGCCTCAGTCCCGACGAGGTGGCCCGCTACCTGTTCCGCAAGGTCGTGAGCTGGGGCCGGTCCTCCAACGTGTTCCTGCGCAACGGCGCGCGTCTCTACCTCGATGTCGGGAGCCACCCGGAGTACGCCACACCTGAGTGCGACGACATCGTCGAGCTCGTCACGCACGACAAGGCGGGGGAGCGGATCCTCGAGGGCCTGCTCCTCGACGCCGAGCAGCGCCTCCACGACGAGGGCATCGCCGGTGACATCTACCTGTTCAAGAACAACACCGACTCCGCCGGCAACTCCTACGGCTGCCACGAGAACTACCTCGTCAGCCGAGCAGGGGAGTTCAGCCGGCTCGCCGACGTCCTCATCCCGTTCCTGGTGAGCCGACAGATCGTCGTCGGCGCCGGAAAGGTCGTGACCACGCCACGCGGGGCGTCGTACAGCGTCAGCCAGCGTGCGGAGCACATCTGGGAGGGCGTCAGCAGCGCCACCACGCGCAGCCGTCCGATCATCAACACCCGGGACGAGCCGCATGCGGACGCCGAGCGCTACCGGCGCCTGCACGTGATCGTGGGCGACTCCAACATGAGCGAGACCACCACGATGCTCAAGGTCGCCTCCTGCGACCTGGTGCTGCGCATGATCGAGGAGGGCGTGGTCATGCGCGACCTCACGCTGGAGAACCCCATCCGGGCCATCCGCGAGATCGCCCAGGACGTCACGGGCCGTCGTCGTGTCCGCCTGGCCAACGGACGTGAGGTGAACGCCCTCGACATCCAGAAGGAGTACCTCTCCAAGGCCCGCGACTTCGTCGACCGCCGACAGATCTCCACCCCCGTGATCGAGCGCTCCCTCGACCTGTGGGAGCGCGGCCTCAAGGCCGTCGAGTCCGACGACCTCGGCCTGGTCGAGCGCGAGATCGACTGGGTCATCAAGTGGAAGCTGATCGACCGCTACCGCGCCGCTCACGACCTGCCGCTCGGGCACGCGCGCATCGCCCAGCTCGACCTCGCCTACCACGACATCCACCGCGGCCGCGGCCTCTACTACCTCCTCGAGAAGCGAGGCGCCGTCGCCCGGGTCACGACCGACCTGAAGGTGTTCGAGGCCAAGTCGGTGCCGCCCCAGACGACCAGGGCGCGGCTGCGCGGGGAGTTCATCCGCGAGGCCCAGGCCCGGCGTCGCGACTTCACCGTCGACTGGGTGCACCTCAAGCTCAACGACCAGGCGCAGCGCACCGTGCTCTGCAAGGACCCCTTCAAGGCCCACGACGAGCGGGTGCAGCGACTCATCGACGGCATGTGACTCCCTCGGCGCTGTGGAGGGGCTGGGTAGGGTGTCCCGGCAACCCGCTCCCATGACTGACAGGTGGTCCCCGTGCTTCGTCCCCGTCTTCGCGCCGCGTCCCTCGCCGGCGTGCTGGCCCTCAGCCTCGCCCTGACCTCGTGCGGCTCCGACGAGGCTGACACCGAGCAGGGCAAGGACCTGGACTCGGTGTCGATCAAGGGTGAGGTCGGGAAGGCGCCCGAGGTGACCTTCGACGGGCGGCTCGCCGCCGGCGAGCCCGAGGTCGAGGTGCTCCACGAGGGCGAGGGCGAGGAGCTGGAGAAGGGCGACACCGCCCTGGCCTACTGGTGGATCGGCAACGGCTTCACCGAGAAGGAGGCAGTCAACGCCTTCGAGGGTCCGACGACGGCGATCCCGGTCTCGGACAACACTTTCCCGGGCCTGCTCGCCGCCCTCGAGGGGCACACGGTGGGCTCTCGCGTGGCGGTGCTGGCGTCGGCCACCGAGGCGTTCGGCGAGATGGGCAACCCGCAGCTGGGCATCGGCAACAAGGACTCGGCCCTCATCATCGTCGACATCATGGGCGTGCGCCTGGACGGGCCCCAGGGGACCCAGCAGAAGCCGGCCGCGTGGGCGCCGGCCGTGGACGAGAAGGACGGCGTCGTCACCGGGTTCGACTTCAAGGGCGTGCCGCGCCCGGAGGGCAAGCTGCGCTCGACGCTGCTCGTCAAGGGGGACGGCCCGGTCGTGGCCAAGGGCCAGACCATCCACGTCGACTACCTCGGACAGGTCTACCGCGCGGCCAAGCCGTTCGACGAGTCCTACAGCGAGGGCAAGGAGCCGATGGCGCAGGCGATCGGTGTCGGGGCCCTGGTCAAGGGCTGGGACGAGACGCTGGTCGGCCAGACGGTCGGCTCCAGGGTCATCATCGAGATCCCGCCCAAGAAGGGCTACGGCGACGCCGAGAAGCTCCCGCCGGGCATCAAGCGCGACGACACGATGTACTTCGTCGTGGACATCCTTGCCGCTGCGTAGGATCCGTCCACGCGGGGAGCGAGCCCCGGACAGGAGGAGGCATCGTGGTCTCACGTGCAGAGCGCTTGATGAACCTGCACATCCTGCTGCTCGGGGCCCGCAGGTTCCTCGACAAGGAGGCCATCCGGCGCGCGTGCTACCCCGACCACCCGGACACGCCTGCGGGTGACGAGGCCTTCGAGCGCGCCTTCGAGCGCGACAAGGACTCCCTGCGCCAGATCGGCGCCTTCATCGAGGTCGGCACCACCGACGCCTACTTCGACGACGAGGTGGGCTACCGCATCCCGACCGAGCAGACGTCGCTGCCGGAGATCCGCCTGGAGGCCGACGAGGCGGCGGTGCTCGGTCTGGCGGCGCAGGTCTGGCAGGACGCGACGCTCTCCCGCGCGACGTCCAGGGCGGTGGCCAAGCTCCGGGCGCAAGGGATCGAGGTCGACGCCCAGCGCCTCGAGGTCATGCCCCCCTCGATCGCCAGCACCGAACCCGCCTTCGAGCCGCTGTGGGACGCCGTGCAGAAGCGGCGCGTGGTCACCTTCGACTACCACCGCGGCGCCGCTGCGGTGGCGTCCAGGCGCCGGATCCGGCCCTGGGGCCTGGTCCGCACCTCGGGCCGCTGGTACGTCGTGGGCCATGACGTCGACCGTGACGCGCCCCGGGTGTTCCGCCTGAGTCGCATCGCCGGCCGCGTACGGGCCTCCGGCAAGTCCGGCGCCTACGACGTCCCCGCCGGCACGGACGTGCGCGCCATCGTGCGCGCCTTCGACCCGGAGGCGGCCCGGGTGCGCGCCGAGCTGCTGGTGCGGCGGGGCGCTGGCCTCACCCTGAGGCGCCGCGCAGAGTCCGACCGGCCGGCCCCGGCCGACGTCGCCCCTGGCGGTGACCCCGGGCCGTGGGACGAGGTCGTGCTCGAGGGCGGGGTCGAGCAGCTCGCCGGCGAGGTGCTGAGCCATGGCCCGGACGTCGTCGTGGTGGGCCCCGAGGTGCTGCGCTCCGTCGTGGTCGACCGCCTGCGCGCGGTCGTGGAGACGCAGGGGGCCTCCCGATGAGCGCGGCTGCGTCCGGGCCCGAGACGGCGCCCGACCAGGTGGCTCGTCTGCTCGCGCTCGTTCCGTACCTGCTGGCGCGCGGCGAGGTCCGGCTCGATGAGGCCGCCGCACACTTCGGCGTGAGCCCGGCCCAGCTCGACAAGGACCTGCGCCTGCTCTTCCTCACCGGCCTCTCGCCAGGTCTTCCCGGTGACCTCATCGAGGTCGACATCGACGCCTTGGAGGGCGAGGGCGTCATCCGGGTCGACAACGCCGACTACCTCGCGCGTCCGGTCCGGTTCGCGCCGGCGGAGGCCACGGCGCTGATCGTCGCGCTGCGGACCATGCTCGACGGCGCGGAGGGCGAGGCGAGGGGCGTGCTCGAGCGCACCCTGGCCAAGCTCGAGGAGGTCGCGGGCGCAGACCCCGAGACCCTGCTGTCCCTGCACGTGGACGAGCCCGTGGTGCCCGGCGACGACCTGGTGCCGCTGCTGGAGGGCGCGATCGCGCGAGGTCACCAGGTCCGCCTCGACTACCACGTCCCGACGCGTGACGAGCGTTCACAGCGGGTGGTCGACCCGCGCGGGGTCACCCGCGTGGAGAACGTCCACTACCTCGACGCGTGGTGCCACACCGCGGACGGCGACCGGGTCTTCCGGCTGGACCGGATCCTGTCGGCCGAGGAGCTGGACACGCCCGTGGAGGACCCGTCCCGCCGGCCCAGGGACCTCACCCAGGGGTGGTTCAGCGACGAGCAGGTCGCGGTGGTGACGTTGCGCCTGGAGCCCCCGGCCTTCTGGGTGAGCGAGTACTACCCCGTGCTCGAACGGCGCGAGGGTCCTGACGGGACCCTCGAGGTCGCCCTCGAGGTGGCCAGCGACGACTGGCTCACGCGGTTGCTGCTGCGCGTCGCGCCCCACGCCACGGTGGTGGAGCCGGAGGGTCGTACGACAGCCTTCGTCGCGCAGGCGCGCAACGCCCTCCGCCTGTACGGCACCGACGGGTAGGATGGCCCGCGCACCACCCTGAACGAACCACGACACTGGAGTGACACATGGTGAACCCGATGATCGGCATGCCCCAGGGGGCGGAGTGGCTCATCATCCTCGCCATCGTCGTCCTCGTCTTCGGCGCCGCCAAGCTCCCTGACCTCGCCCGGAGCTCGGGCCAGGCTCTGCGGATCTTCAAGACCGAGACCAAGGGACTGCGCGACGACGACGCATCGCCCTCGACCCCGGCGCAGATCGAGTCCGCCGAGCCCGCCGACGAGGCGGCGCGTGAGCGGCGCGACGACACGACCGCCTGACGGGTGAGTCTCGCCGGGATCGCCGGCCTGTTCGCAGGCCGGCCGCTGCACCCTGTGGGGCAGGACGGGCGGATGGCCCTGTCGGACCACTTCCGTGAGTTCCGTGCCCGTCTGTTGCGCAGCCTGCTCGTGCTCGTCGTCGCCTTCGCGCTCGCCCTCGTCTTCTTCTCCCAGCTCTACGACCTGGTCTACGGGCCGTACGAGGGCGCCCGGGCCAAGCTCGGCGAGGACACCACGATGGCCACCACCCGAGGCCTGGGCGGCGGCCTGCTGCTCTACCTCAAGCTGTGCGGGTTCGCCGCGGTGGTCGCCACCGCCCCGTACTGGCTCTACCAGGTCTGGGCCTTCGTGCTGCCGGGCCTCTACGCGCGCGAGCGGAAGATGACGCGCGTGTTCGTGGCCGTCGCCGGGCCGCTCTTCCTGGCGGGCGTGGCGCTGGGCTACCTCACGTTCCCCATGGCCATCGAGGTGCTCATCGGGTTCAACCCCGACGGGGTCACCAACCTCACCGACTTCAACGACTACCTGCAGTTCTTCACCCGCACGCTGCTGGTGTTCGGGCTTGCGTTCAACATCCCGGTGTTCGTGGTGCTGCTCAACATCGCCGGCGTCATCAAGGGCAAGTCGCTGGCGGCGTACCGTCCCTGGATCATCGTCGGCACGTTCGTCTTCGCCGCGGTGGCGACTCCGTCGGCCGACCCCTTCACGATGACGTTCATGGCCGTGCCGATGGTGCTGCTGTTCTTCCTGTCCGAGGTCATCGCCCGGCTCAACGACCGCCGGCGGGCCCGCCGCGCGCCCAACGCAGGCCTCTCGCCTGACGAGCTGTCCCAGATCTGAGACGGTGGACCGATGCCCCTGCCCGTGATCCCCGTCGACACGTTCGAGCTGCCGGAGTGGCTCGGGACCGCCGAGGTGGTCTGGCGCGCCGACGACGTGCGGGTCGGTCACCTCGTCCACGGGCGCCTGACGAGCGTCGGTGAGGCCGACATGGCCTGCGACCTCCTGGCGGTCGACCTGGCCTACCCGGCCGCGGTCACCGACGAGGCGTCACGCCACGGTGCGCACCAGGCGTGGCACCACGGCCAGGTGCTGGTGGGGGAGTACGCCGGCCGGTTGACCCTGGCGGCCCCGGGCTCGGCGTGGGACAGCGACCGGGTGGTCGCAGCGCTCACCCGCCTCGCGAAGTCGGTGGGGGCACGCCCCCAGAACTACGCCGTCCTCCTGCGGATCGGGGGATAGGGTCGCGTCCATGCAGGACGCCACGCCCCGAGGCCGGGAGATCGCTTTCCTCACCAACCCCACCTCAGGCAAGGGTCGTGGCCTGCGCAACCGCGACATCGCCGTGCCGCGGCTTCGGCAGGCCGGGTTCGTGGTCCGCAGCATCCAGGGCCGTGACGCCGACGAGGCCCTCGACCTGGCGCGCGCCTGTGTCGCGGACGGCGTCGAGGCGCTCGTGGTCTGCGGCGGCGACGGGCTCGTGCACCTCGGAGTCCAGGCGGTGGCCGGCACCGGGATCCCGCTGGGGCTGATCCCGAGCGGGTCCGGCAACGACGTCGCGCGATACCTCGACCTGCCCCGCAAGGACGCGGCGGCGGCGGCGGACCGTGTGATCGCCTCGCGTACGCGCACGATCGACCTGGCCCGCAGCAACGGGCGCTACTTCGTCACAGTGCTTGCCGCCGGGTTCGACGCCATCGTCAACGAGCGAGCCAACACCATGACGTGGCCGCGGGGGCAGATGCGCTACAACCTGGCCACCCTCGCCGAGCTGCGGACCTTCCGCCCGATCCCGTACGTCCTCGACCTCGACGGCGAGCAGATGAAGACCGAGGCGATGCTGGTCGCCGTCGGCAACGGGCCGTCGTTCGGCGGGGGCCTGCGCATCACCGAGGGAGCCCTGCTCGACGACGGCCTGCTCGACGTCGTCATCGTGACGCGCATGAGCAAGGCCAAGCTCGTGCGCTCGTACCCCCGGTTGTTCACCGGCAAGATCGACGGCGTCGCCGAGTACGTCCACCGCCGCGTCTCCCGCGTGACCGTCGCGGCTCCGGACGTCGTGTCGTACGCCGACGGCGAGCGATTCGGAGCCCTGCCGCTCACCGTCGAGTGCGTCCCGGGGGCGCTGGAGGTCATCGCGTGAGCACCGAGGACGGGCCCGCCTCGCGGTACGCCGCGTACCGCCGGGGCCGCGAACACCCCCACCTCACGGAGTTCACGAGCCTCTACGCGTTCCCGCTCGACGACTTCCAGGTACGCGCCTGCAAGGCGATCGAGGACGGCAGGGGAGTCCTCGTCGCGGCGCCGACCGGGTCGGGCAAGACGGTCGTGGGCGAGTTCGCGATCCACCTCGCGCTCGCCACGGGTCGCAAGGCGTTCTACACGACCCCCATCAAGGCGTTGTCCAACCAGAAGTACAACGACCTGGTGGCCCGCTACGGGCCCGACCAGGTCGGTCTGCTGACGGGCGACAACGTGGTCAACGGTGAGGCGCCGGTCGTCGTCATGACCACCGAGGTCCTGCGCAACATGCTCTATGCCGGCTCGCGCACGCTCCTCGGCCTCGGCTTCGTGGTGATGGACGAGGTCCACTACCTGGCCGACCGGATGCGAGGGGCGGTGTGGGAGGAGGTCATCATCCACCTCCCCGAGTCCGTGAGCCTGATCTCCCTGTCCGCCACGGTCTCCAACGCCGAGGAGTTCGGGGAGTGGCTGGAGACGGTCCGCGGCGACACCGCCACGATCGTCGAGGAGCGTCGCCCCGTTCCGCTCTTCCAGCACGTCATGGTGGGTCGCCGACTGCTCGACCTCTTCGCCTCGTCCGACGTCGACGCGAGCGCGGGCTTCGTCAAGGAGGGCGCCCCGGTCAACGACGAGCTGCTCAAGGTGGCTCGCGACGACTGGGCGAGCCAGCGGCTGATGCGCGACCGGCGGTCCCCACGCAAGGGCAAGCCGGGCTCGCCGAAGAACCCGCGCGCGGTCGGCAACGGCCGCCGGGTCTGGATCCCGAGCCGCGTCGAGATCGTCGACCGGCTCGAGCGCGAGGGCCTGCTCCCGGCCATCGTCTTCATCTTCAGCCGGGCCGGGTGCGACGCCGCGGTGAGCCAGCTGCTCGCGGCCAACACCAGGCTGACCACGCCCGAGGAGCGCGACGAGATCCTTGCGCGGGTCGAGCTGGCCTCACGCAGCCTTCCCCCTGCCGACCTGGACGTCCTCGGCTACCACGACTTCCTCGACGGCCTGTCCCGCGGCGTGGCCGCCCATCACGCCGGGCTGCTGCCCGCGTTCAAGCAGGTGGTCGAGGAGCTCTTCCAGGAGGGGTTGATCAAGGTCGTCTTCGCGACCGAGACCCTCGCGCTGGGCATCAACATGCCGGCTCGCACCGTGGTCATCGAGAAGCTGTCGAAGTGGAACGGCGAGGCGCACGTCAACGTCACCCCGGGCGAGTACACCCAGCTCACCGGTCGCGCCGGACGGCGCGGCCTCGACGTGGAGGGCCATGGCGTCGTGCTCTGGCAGCCCGGCATCAACCCGGCCGAGCTCGCGGGGCTCGCCTCCACCCGCACCTACCCGCTCAAGTCCTCCTTCCGGCCGTCGTACAACATGGCCGTCAACCTGGTCCACCAGTTCGGCCGGGCACGTTCGAGGGAGCTGCTGGAGCAGTCGTTCGCCCAGTTCCAGGCCGACCGGGCCGTGGTGGGCCTGGCCCGGCAGCTGCACAAGGCCCACGACGCGCTGGACGGCTACGAGCAGGCCGCGACGTGCCACCTCGGGGACTTCATGGAGTACGCCGGCCTGCGTCGTCAGATCTCCGACGTCGAGAAGAGCGCCGCTCGTGAGCGCCGAGCGGATCGCCGCACCGAAGCGCTGGCGTCCCTGGGCCGGCTCCGCCCCGGCGACGTCATCCGCGTCCCGTCCGGCAAGTTCTCCGGTCTCGCCGTGGTCGTCGACCCGGGGTTGTCGGGCCACGAACCTCGTCCGTACGTGCTCACGATCGGTCGCGAGGCCCGCCGGCTGTCACCGGCCGACTTCCCGGAGCCGGTCGAGGCGATCGCGCGGATGCGGGTGCCGCGCAACTTCAACGGCCGCAACCCCGCGATGCGTCGCGACCTCGCCACCGCCCTGCGGGCCCGTGTGCGGGGGCTGGACACCAGTGGCCCCTCCCGGGAGCGCCGTGACGCGGTGACCGGCTCGGCCACCGAGCGGGAGATCTCGCGGCTGCGGCAGGAGCTGAAGGCCCACCCCTGCCACGGGTGTCCCGATCGGGAGGACCACGCCCGGTGGGCGGAGCGGTGGTTCAAGCTCCAGCGCGACACCGAGACCCTGCAGCGGCGCGTGGAGAACCGCACCAACAGCGTGGCGCGCCAGTTCGACCGCGTGTGCGAGGTGCTGGTGGCGCTGGACTACCTGGAGGGGGACCGGGTGACCGAGCAGGGGATGCACCTGCGGCGGCTCTACACCGACATGGACCTGGTGGTCGCGGAGTCGATGCGTGCCGGCCTGCTCGACGACCTGGACGCTCCTGAGCTCGCCGGCGTGCTGGCGGCCCTCGTCTACGAGGCACGTCGTGCGGACGACTCCGGAGCGGCCCGTTCCCCGGGCGGCGAGGTGCCGCGGGTGCTCGCGCAGGTGAGCGCGGTGTGGGCTGACCTGCACGCCCTCGAGCAGCAGCATCGCCTCGACTTCCTGCGGGCGCCCGACGAGGGTCTCAGCTGGGCCGCGTGGCGATGGGCTGCCGGCGACGAGCTCGACGACGTGCTCATGGTGACCGGTTTGTCGGCGGGGGACTTCGTCCGGTGGATGAAGCAGCTGCTCGACCTCGCCGGGCAGGTCGCCGACGCGGCGGGGGAGAAGGAGCTGCGCGCCCGCGCACGCGAGGTAACCCGACTGGTCAAGCGGGGCGTCGTCGCCTACTCCGCCCTCGCGGACTGAGGGTCCGCGTGTGGGAGGCTGCGCCCATGGCCGATGCTGACCGCCTCCTGCTCCTCGACACCGCGTCGCTCTACTTCCGGGCGTTCTTCGGCGTGCCCGACTCGGTGAAGGCCCCGGACGGCACGCCGGTCAACGCCGTGCGCGGTCTCATGGACTTCATCAGCCGGCTGGTCGCCGAGTACGAGCCCAGCCACCTCGCGTGCTGCTGGGACGAGGACTGGCGCCCCCAGTGGCGCGTCGACCTGCTCCCGTCCTACAAGGCCCACCGGGTCGTGGAGGAGGTGCCGGGCCCGGCCCCCGACGTCGAGGAGGTGCCCGACCCGCTGCAGGCACAGGTGCCGGTGATCCGGGAGGTGCTGACCGCCTTCGGGATCCCCGTCGTCGGGCACGCCGCCATGGAGGCGGACGACGTCATCGGCACGCTCGCCACGGGTGCGGGGATGCCGGTCGACGTGGTGACCGGCGACCGTGACCTCTTCCAGCTGGTCGACGACGCGGCCGGCGTACGCGTCCTCTACACCGCCCGTGGGGTCGGTCGGCACGAACGGGTCGACAACGCCTGGGTCCGCGCCAAGTACGGCGTCGACGCACACCAGTACGCCGACTTCGCGACCTTGAGGGGTGACGCCTCCGACGGGCTACCCGGAGTGCCCGGAGTGGGCGAGAAGACGGCGGCCACCCTCCTGGGCCGGTTCGGTGACCTGACCGGGATCCTCGCCGCCGTGGAGGACCCCGACTCCGACCTGGGCCCGGGTCCGCGCAGCAAGCTCCGCCTGAGCGCCGACTACCTCGAGGTGGCGCCCCGGGTGGTCGCCGTGCGACGGGACCTCGACCTCGGGACCCCAGACCTGGCCCGCCCGCGTGCGCCGCGCGACGCCGCAGCGGTCCAGGCCCTGACCGAGCGCTGGGGACTGGGTTCATCATCCGTGCGATTGGCAGAGGCGCTCGCCGGCGAGCACTAGTCTGACGGTGTGAGCGCCCCCGAGGTCGAGGTCACCGACCGCAAGATCCTTTCCCTGCTGGCCGTCGACGGCCGGATGTCCTACACCGACCTCGGCAAGGCGACCGGACTTTCCACGTCGGCGGTCCACCAGCGCGTCAAGCGCCTGGAGCAGCGCGGGCTGATCAAGGGCTACGGCGCCACGGTCGACCACGAGCAGCTCGGACGTCCGCTCACCGCGTTCATCTCGATCACCCCGATCGACCCCTCCCAGCCGGACGACTACCCCGACCGGCTGGTCGACATCAACGAGATCGAGTCGTGCTGGTCGGTCGCGGGGGAGGAGTCCTACATCCTCAAGGTCAGGGTGGAGACCCCCGGTGACCTCGAGGACCTGCTGGCCCGCATCCGCTCCGCGGCCAACGTGTCGACGCGCACCACGATCGTGCTGTCGACCCCGTACGAGAACCGGCCGATCGACTAGCGCCGGCCGGTCCTCGGGGCCATCAGGTCACCAGGCCTGCAGCGCGGCCGTCCGTCGCGACGCCTCGGCCATCTCGGCCGCCTTGAGGGCGGTCTCGTCGAGGCGACCGTGCTCCGCCCACCACTGCTGGCCCGACTCGGGCAGGGTGTGGATCGGGTCGTAGTACTCGTAGTGGCGCGTCAGCGCCTCGGCGTCCGTCGCCTCGATCGAGGTGCGGTAGTTCTTCGTCCAGTACGAGATGCCGTGCTCGTGGTCGTAGTCGGCGAGCTGGTGCACCCAGCGCTTCCCGACGAAGGGCACGTCGCACACGATCCGCGGGGTGGCGTAGCCCGGCAGGTAGCCCATGATGTGGTGCTGCAGGCGCTGGGCGTCGGCGACCGAGACCCGCCAGTGCTCCGAGAACGGGATCATGTCGCACATGTAGAAGTAGTAGGGCATGATCTGGGCGCCGTCGAGCAGGCGGAAGCACAGGTCGAGCAGCGCGTGCGGGTCGGCGTTGACGCCGTTGAGCAGGACGCCCTGGTTGCGTACGTCGCGCAGCCCGACGTCGAGCATCGCGCCCGCCGCCTGGGCGACGAGGGGCGTCACCGAGTTCGCGTGGTTGGTGTGGGTGTGCATGGCGATCGACACGCCACGGGAGCGGGCAGTGGTCGCGACCCGCGACAGGCCCTCGAGCAGGTCAGGCTGCAGCCAGTGCTGGGGGAGACCGATCAGCGCCTTGGAGGCGAGGCGGATGTCGCGGATGTTCTCGATCTCCAGCAGCTCGGTCAGGAAGGCCTCCAGGCGGGGCCACGGCATGTTGGCCACGTCGCCTCCGGACACGACCACGTCGCGCACGGCCGGGTTCTGGCGCAGGTAGTCGAGCATGTCCTTGAGGCGGTCGTTGGGCTTGCCCGCGAACTTCAGCTTGTCGATGACCGGGGTGGAGTTGCCGACGAGGTCCATCCGCGTGCAGTGCCCGCAGTACTGGGGGCACGTCGGCAGCAGCTCGGCGAGCACCTTGGTCGGGTAGCGGTGGGTCAGGCCCTCGGTGACCCACATGTCGTGCTCGTGGAGGGAGTCGCGGGTGGCGTGCGGGTGGGACGGCCAGTCGGTGCGGCGATCGGAGAAGACGGGGATCATGTAGTGGCGGATCGGGTCGGCGTAGAGCGCCTCGGTCATCGACCCTGCGCCGCGCGGCTCGAAGTCCGGCACCATCGTGTTCATCATCTGCGGGGGCACCAGCATCGACATGGTGGCCCGCTCGGCCTGGTCCCGCTCGAGGTCCTCGTAGAAGCGGTCGTCCACGAGGTCGCCGAGGAGCTCGCGCAGCTGCTTGACGTTCTTCACGCAGTGGGCGCGCTGCCACTGCACCGAGGCCCATTCCTCCGCCGTGACGTCGGCCCAGCCGGGGAACCGGGTCCAGTCCGGCTCGACGAGCTCCACGCGCCGATAGGCGTACGGCTGCTCGGTGGTGAGGCTGGTGGCGGTGTCGATGCTCATGGTTCTCCTCGTCAGCACGACGGATACGGGCGCACGGCGCGCCCCAGTTGTGTGGTGCGCACCACATCTGAAAGAGTACGTGTAGATCATACGGCGAGTCCAATGCCACGCCGTAAGATTTGCGGCACTACGGTGTTGAAACGACAAGGATGGAGTCAGATGTTCGTGAGTGACGACGTTCGGCCGGCGGATCCCACCGGGTTGCACCGCGTCCTCGACGATCGGGTGGTGCTGCCCCAGGCGGCGCAGCGGCTCGACACCCGGCCTGACCTGTGGCCCGACGAGGTCCGCGTGCGAGTGGAGCGGCTCAACCTCGACGCTGCCTCGTTCCGCCAGCTCGAGCGCAAGCACGACGGTGACGGTGCGGCCGTGCGCGCCGAGGTCCTCTCGATCATCGGCGCGCGCGGCAAGATGCAGAACCCCGAGACGGGTTCGGGCGGCATGCTCGTCGGCACCGTGGAGGCGGTCGGTCCCGAGTCGCCGCTGGGTCTCGCGGTGGGGGACCGGATCGCCACCCTGGTCAGCCTCACGCTGACCCCGCTGGTGGTCGAGGACGACCTGGCCCGGTGGGACGGCACGAGCGAGCAGGTGCCGTGCGACGGCTACGCCGTCCTCTTCGGCCGCTCCATCGCCGCCGTGATCCCCGACGACCTGGACCCTGCCCTGTCGCTGAGCGTCATGGACGTCTGCGGAGCGCCGGCACTGGCCACCCGCCACGTGTCGCGCTACACCGATCCGGTCGTCACGGTCATCGGCGGGGCCGGCAAGTCCGGGTCCCTCTGCCTGGCGGCCGCGCGGCAGGCCGGCGCGCGCCGCACCATCGGCGTCGTGCCCCACCAGGAGGAGGCGGACCTGCTGACCGCGAGCGGCCTCGCGGACGAGGTCGTCATCGCAGACGCGCGCGACCCCCTCGCCCTGCGAGCGGCCGTGACGGGCGCCGGTGGCCCCGCGGACGTGACCATCGTCTGCGTCGACGTCCCGGGCTGCGAGGGCGGCGCGATCCTGTCGACCGCCGACGGCGGCACCATCATCTTCTTCTCCATGGCGACCTCCTTCAGCGCGGCGGCCCTCGGAGCCGAGGGACTCGCCGCCGACGTCACCATGCTGATCGGCACCGGCTACGTGCCGGGCCATGCCCAGGCCGCAATGGAACTGCTGCGCTCCGAACCGGGCGTACGCGCACTCTTCGAACGGAGGCTGTGATGGCCACGACCTCGACGCTCGGGATCGACCGGGCCGACGTACGCCGGGCGCGGACGCTGGCTCGTCAGGTGGGCAAGCCCATCGTCGACCTGGCCCGCCGGCACACCACGGTCTCCGTGGAACGGGCCACCCTGCGGCTGGCCGGCCTCGACGGCGCCGACGCTGAGGGCACCCCGTGGGTCAACCGCCTGGTCGACGCGGTCCGGGCCGACTGCGGCCTCGAGCACGGCGTGGCGCTGCCGGTATGGGACGCCCTGGTCCGCGGCGAGGCCGACGACCTGCACGTGCTCGCCCAGAAGGCCTCGGCCGGGTCGGTGCGGTTCTCCCTGCCCGAGGGCCGTGCAGCCACCCGGGCACGCTCGGCCAGCAGCAAGGCCGTGGGGGCCGGGATCCGCACCATCGACCGGCAGCGCGCGCGTCGTGAGAAGTTCATCAAGCGGGTGGGTGACGCGCCCCGCAAGCCGTGGATCTACCTCATCGTGGCCACCGGCGACATCCACGAGGACATCCCGCAGGCGCAGGCAGCCGCCCGCGCGGGCGCCGACGTCATCGCCGTCATCAGGTCGACCGGCCAGTCGCTGCTCGACTTCGTGCCCGAGGGGGCCACCCGCGAGGGCTTCGCCGGCACCTACGCCACCCAGGAGAACTTCCGCCTGATGCGCGCGGCGCTCGACGAGACGTCGCAGGAGCTCGGGCGCTACGTGCGCCTCACCAACTACGCATCCGGGCTGTGCATGCCCGAGATCGCCGCGCTGGCCGGGCTCGAGCGGCTCGACATGATGCTGAACGACTCGATGTACGGAATCCTCTTCCGCGACATCAACCCGATCCGCACCTTCGTCGACCAGCGGTTCAGCCGGCAGGTGCACGCCCGCGCCGGCATCATCATCAACACCGGCGAGGACAACTACCTCACCACCGCCGACGCGGTCGAGGCGGCACACACCGTCACGACCAGCCAGCTCCTCAACGAGTACTTCGCCAAGGAGGCCGGGCTCGAGGACTGGCAGCTCGGGCTCGGGCACGCCTTCGAGATCGATCCCGACGTCCCCGACTCCTTCCGCCTCGAGCTCGCGCACGCCCTGCTGGCCCGCGAGCTCTTCCCCGAGGCGCCGCTGAAGTGGATGCCCCCGACGAGGCACATGACCGGCGACATCTTCCGGGGCTACCTCCTCGACGCGTTCTTCAACCTCGTGGGCGCGCTCACCGACCAGGGGATCCTGCTGGTCGGCATGATGACCGAGGCCGTCGTCACGCCGTGGCTCTCCGACCGCGACCTCGCCCTCCAGAACGTCCGCTACGTCATGAACGCAGCCGGCAACCTGCGCGAGGACTTCCACCCGGCACCCGACGGCTTCATCGCGACCCGGGCGCGCCAAGTGCTCGCCGAGTCGATCCAGCTGCTCGACCAGATCCGCAACGATACCGACGCCGCGGGCGACCCGCCGCTGCTCGCCGCGATCGCCGACGGCACGTTCGGCCTCATGAAGCGTCCGGCCGACCGCGGCAAGGGCCTCGACGGAGTGGCTGCCAAGTCGGAGGCGTACTTCAACCCGGCCACGGAGATCCTCGACGCACCGAAGCAAGGAGCCGGCAAGTGAGCATCATCCGTCCCTACGGCGACACCACCGGCGACGGCATGGTGCAGCTGTCGTTCACCCTGCCGATGCCGCACTCCAAGGTGGCCGAGGGCGCCGCGGTGCAGCTCGCCAACAAGATGGGCATGGAGCCCGCCCTCGTGGTGCACGCCAAGCCGGTGGGGGAGGGGTTCACCTTCTTCGTCGTGTACGGCCGGGTGTCCCACCTCGTCGACACCGACGCGGTGAGCGTCGTCGAGCGCGACTACCCGCTGTTGACGCCCAAGGAGGCCAACGCCGCGATCAAGCAGGGGCTCCGGCGCCGGCTGGTGGTGGTGGGTGGCTGCATCGGCACCGACGCCCACACCGTCGGCATCGACGCGATCCTCAACATCAAGGGATTCGCGGGGGAGAAGGGGCTCGAGTACTACCGCGAGCTCAAGGTGGTCAACCTCGGCGCCCAGGTCTCCGTCCCCGAGCTCGTGGCCGCCGCGCGAGCGGAGAAGGCTGATGCGGTGCTGGTGTCGCAGGTCGTGACCCAGCGCGACGCCCACCTGCTCAACACGCGTGAGATGTCGGCCGCCTTCCGCGAGGCCTACCCCGCCGATCGTCGTCCGTTGCTGGTCGTCGGTGGTCCCCGCTTCGACGAGGCCATGTCCGCCGATCTCGGCGTCGACCGGGTCTTCACTCGCGGCACCACGCCCGGTGAGGTCGCGTCCTTCCTCGTGCACCGTCTCGTCTCCGCCAAGGTGGCCTCATGAACGACATCGTCGGCACCCGCCTGGTCCACCGCCGGTACGTGCCCTACTCCCACGCCCACTACGCCGGGAACCTGGTCGACGGCGCCTACAGCCTCGGGCTGTTCGGGGACATCGCCACCGACATGTGCATCACCACCGACGGCGACGAGGGCCTGTTCGCGTCCTACGACGACGTGCAGTTCCTGGCCCCGGTGCGGGCGGGTGACGTCCTCGAGGTGAGCTGCGAGCTGGTCCGGGCCGGCACGCGGAGCCGGGTGATGGCCTTCGCCGTGGCCGTCGTCGCCCGCGGCGCGGCCACCACGGACGCGCCCGGCGCGGCCACGGTGCTGCCCGAGCCCATCGTCGCCACCACCGCCCTCGGCACGGTCGTCGTCCCACCCCGGTGACGCCCGGCGCGGCACGTGCCCGGTCGTCGGTTACGGTCTGACGCGTGCCGCTCCGAACCCTCATCGCCTTCACGGCGGGGCTGGTGCTGGCCGCGGCTTTCGAGCCGGTGGGGGTCTCCGCCCTCATGCCGCCCGCGCTCGCCGCGCTGGTGCTGTGCCTGCGTGGCGCGCCGCTGGGCAGGGCGTGGATCCCGGCGCTGGCGTTCGGCGTGTCCTTCGTGTTCTCGGTGATGGTGTGGATGCGGGCCGTGGGCACGGATGCCTGGCTGGCGATGTGCGCGGTCGAGGCCGCGTTCTTCGCTCCCCTCGGCCTGGTCATGGCCTGGTCGCTGCGCCACCGGGGCTGGCCGCTGTGGACGGCCCTGTGGTGGGTCGCGGTGGAGAACTGGCGCAGCGAGTGGCCCTTCTCCGGCATGCCCTTCGGACGCCTCGCCTACGCCACCGCCGACACCCCGTGGGCGGCGGCGCTGCCCTGGGTGGGGATGACCGGCGTGTCGCTCCTGGTGGCCCTGAGCGGCACGACCCTGGCGTGGGTGCTGGTCACGGTGCGCGCCCGGCCGCTGCTGGTCGGGGCCGGTGTCGTGTCGCTCGCGGGCGTCGTGCTCGTGCCGGTGCTCGTGAGCTCCTCGCCCACGGAGGTGGGGCGCTTCACGATCGCCGTGGTCCAGGGCAACGTCCCCGGCTCGGGCATCGACGTCGTGGGCGTCCACCGCGAGGTCACTGCCAACCACGTGTCAGCCACCGTGGACCTGGCCGCACGCGTACGAGCCGGGGAGGAGACGGCCCCGGACCTCGTCGTGTGGCCGGAGAACTCGACCGCGGTCGACCCGTTCACCGACCCGGGGGTGCGCCACGGGATCGAGACGGCTGTGGCGGCCATCGACAGGCCGGTCCTGGTGGGCGCCATGCTGGACGACCAGGACGACGACTCGCGCGTGCTCAACCAGGGAATCGTGTGGCACCCGGACACCGGGGGAGGGGACCGCTACACCAAGCGGCACCCGGTGCCCTACGGCGAGTACATCCCCTTCCGCGGGGCGCTGATCCCGGACACCTACGGGCGTCTGCGCGAGATCGGCCGGGACATGGTGCGCGGCACCCGGGTCGAGCCCCTGCGGGTCGACGACGTCCTCGTGGCGGACGCGATCTGCTTCGACGTGGCGTACGACGCGGGCATCGCCGCACAGCTGAGCCGCGGTGGGCAGCTGCTCGCCGTGCAGACGAGCAACGCGATGTTCGTCGACACCGGCCAGATCGCCCAGCAGTTCGAGATCAGCCGCCTGCGCGCGATCGAGGGCCGCCGATGG
>JAJPEO010000009.1 GCA_021166815.1 Nocardioides sp. | reverse complement strand
GCCGTCGGAGGTCTGTCCGGGGTGTTCCATCGCCGACAGGCTGGCGTGGTCCCGGTCCGAGACGGGGCGCAGGTCGGCAGCGGCGGCGGGTGTCGCGACGGGATCGGTGCCCATCGCGCACACGGCCGTGGCCAGCACGGTGGCGACGGTCACGGGGACGAGGGAGAGAGCACGCACGCGCTCCACGGTAAGTCAGATCTGTGACGGATGTGAACCGTGTGGCCCACGTTGTGCGGACGGGAGCCCGTTGGCCCCTTAGGCTGCGGCCGTGGCGGCTGACACCGGGCCCGGGGCGTGGAACACGTTCATCGAGGGCGACAACCTCGACGTGCTGGCCACCCTCGACGCCGGGTCCGTCGACCTGGTCTACGCGGACCCGCCGTACAACACCGGCAACGACTTCGCCTACCGCGACCGCTTCGGGGCGCACGAGGCGTGGGCGGCGATGATGCGCCCCCGGATGCAGGCGGTGCACCGGGTGCTGGCGCCACGCGGGGCGCTGTTCGTCAGCATCGACGACAACGAGGCGGCCCACCTGCGGCTGCTGCTCGACGAGGTCTTCGGTGAGGAGAACTTCCTGGCCCAGGTCGTGGTCAACCTCAACGCCAAGGGCCGCCAGCTGGGCCGCGGCTTCGCGACCAGCCACGAGTACGTCCTCGTCTACGCCCGGGATGCCCGTACGTGTGCCCTCGACGCCAGCAGCGCCGACACGGTCGACGAGGCCGACTTCCCGCTCAGCGCCGACGACGGGCGCCGGTTCCGGCACCTCCCGCTGCGCAACACCAACAAGAAGTTCAACCCCCTCACCACCCCGACGCTGCACTACCCGTTGTACGGCGACCCCGACTCCGGCCGGGTCTCCGTCTCGCCGTTCCCCGGGTCGGTGGAGGTGCTGCCGGTGTTCGGCGACGGCCGCCCGGCGGTGTGGCGCTGGTCGCCGCCGCTGGTGCACGAGCGACCCGACGACGTGGTCTGCCGCATCGTGCGCGGACGGGCCGGCAACCGCGTCGACGTCTTCCAGCGCGACTGGCTGCACCGCGACGGCGGGCGGCGCAAGAAGCTGCACACGATCTGGCTCTCCGAGGAGATCGGCTCCACCGACACCGCCGTCGCCGAGCTCAAGGACCTGGTGGGGCACGTGTTCGAGTCCCCCAAGCCGACCGGCCTGTTGCGTCGCATCGTGGCGACGATGCCGCCCGACTCCGTGGTCCTCGACCCGTTCGCCGGCAGCGGCACCACCGGCCACGCGGTCGCCCTGCTCAACGCCGCCGACGGCGGCACCCGCCGCTGCATCTCGGTCAACTCCGCCGAGCCCACCCGCGAGGGGTCCAACGCCCGCCTCGCCGGGCTCGCCACCGTCGCCGACATCACCCGGGCCCGGCTCGCCGCTGTCGCCGAGCGGGTAGGCGGGGGCCTGGTGAATCACCGGATATCCGGTGATCCGGACGTACGGGACCCACTTCTCCCGGTTGTCGGCCGGCGCAACGGGGGCAAACCGGGCGAACCACCCGTTATCCGGTGATTCAGGCGACGCCCGCCGCCACCTCCAGGGCGGCGAGCTCGTCGTCGAGGTGGGCGAGCATCCGCTGGAGGCTGGGGACCGTACGCATGCAGCCGGTGATCCCGAAGCAGATCTTGTCGTCGTAGGACGTGCAGGTGATGTTGAGCGCCATGCCGTTGATGGGGATCGACAGCGGGTAGGTGCCGTGGAGGCGTGCGCCGTTGAAGTAGAGGGGCCGGCGGGGTCCGGGGACGTTGCTGATGATCACGTTGAACGGCGGCGGCACCAGCGGCAGGCCGAGCATCGGGAAGATGCTCGGGGCCATGCCGAGCGCGCTCATCGCCACGATCTGGGTCGGCGTCATCTCGGCGAGGGCCTGCTTGCCGACCTTCATCGAGTGGTGGACCGCCTCGAGGCGGTCGGCCGGGTCGGCCAGGTCGGTGCCGAGGCGCACCATCACCGCACCCACGGCGTTGCCGCCGTCGGCGGAGGCGACCTGCGACTGCTTGGCGTTGAGGCCGATCGGCACCATCGCGACCAGCGTGCTGTCGGGCAGGGCCTGGTGCTCGAGGAGGTAGGTGCGCAGGGCGCCGCTGCACATCGCCATCACGACGTCGTTGATGGTCGTACCGCTGGCCTTGCCGACCGCCCGCAACCGCGCGATCGGCCAGTCCTGGGCGGCGAAGCGACGCGAGCCGGTGATCTTGCGGTTGAACATGGTCCGCGGCGCGTGCAGCGACAGCGCCGAGGTCTCGTTGCGCAGGCTGCGGTTGAGGGTCGACACGAGCGCCCCGGGCAGGCCCGCGGCCTCGGTGGAGAGCGCCACCGCCGAGCGCAGGGTGCCGAGGGTGACGTCGGTCAGCGAGCGGTCCTCGCGCAGCGACCGCCGGGCGCCGGAGGGGTGGACGGCCCACGGAGCGGGCATGTCGCGCTCGTCGGGGTCGGGTGAGAGCACGCTCTGCAGCAGCCGCATCGCCGAGATGCCGTCGACCAGCGCGTGGTGGGTCTTGGTGTAGAGCGCGACGCGGCCGTCGCGCAGGCCCTCGATGACATGGGCCTCCCACAACGGGCGCTCCCAGCCCAGGCGCTGGGAGTGCAGGCGCGAGGCCAGCGTCAGGAGCTCGCGGACGCGCCCCGGCTTGGGCAGCGCGCTGTGGCGCACGTGGTGCTCCATGTCGAACTGCTCGTCGGGCACCCACACCAGCTGCCCGCCGGTGGCCAGCGAGCGGTGGGGGCGCTTGAGGAACAGCGGCGCGATCTCGTCGGGTCGCGACAACGCCTCGAACATCTCGCGGCCGTAGTTGCGTCCGGCGCCGGCCGGCTTCTCGAACAGCTGCAGCCCGCCGACGTGCATCGGCTGGGTGCGGCTCTCGACGTACAGGAAGGCGGCGCTGGTGGGGTCGATCAGTGTGGCCACGGGTGTCCTCTGTCCGGGTGGGGGCCCACCCTGCCGCGCCGGGTGCTCATGCGTCCAGCGAATCGACGAGCTCGCGCACGACCGAGTCGACCACGGCGACCAGGTCACCCCCCGTGGCCTCGGCGACCCGGCGCTGGCGCTGGTACGACGCCCCACGCGTGGTGATGTCCCACACGGCCCGGAGCTCGTCCTCGCAGGCGAGGCGACGGGCGACGGGGGAGAGGCGCTCGAGCAGGTCGGCGAGGTCGTCGGTGACCAGCCGCTCGCGGTTGGCGTCGTCGAGGATGACGATCGCGTCGAGGCCGTACCGCGCGGCTCGCCACTTGTTCTCCTGCACGTGCCACGGGGGCAGCGTCGGCAGCCGCTCGCCGGCGGCGAGCCGGGTGTCGAGGTCGACGACCAGGCAGTGCACCAGGGCCGTCAGCGCGGCGAGCTCGTGCACGTCGGAGACGCCGTCGCAGACGCGGTGCTCGATCGTGCCGAGGTGGGGTGCCGGACGCACGTCCCAGCGCACGTCCGCCATCCCCTCGATGACGCCCGTCGTGGTCTGGTCGCCGATGCAGGACTCGAACTCCTCCCACGTCTCGAACGCGAACGGCAGCCCC
>JAJPEO010000388.1 GCA_021166815.1 Nocardioides sp. | reverse complement strand
CGGCGATGTTGACCGGGTTGCCGTCGGCGTCGTTGACCTTGAGCTCGTGGGTCTCGAAGTTGTGCACGCGGACCGAGACGGTGCGGCGGGTCGTGAGCGGCACGACCATGCGCAGCCCGGTCTTGCGGACGGTGCCGATGTAGCGGCCGAAGAACTGCATCACCTTGGTCTGCCCGGGGGCCACGATGACGAGGGACCCGGCCAGCAGGCCGCCCACGAGCACGATGGCCGCGCCGGTGACGATCAGGCCGATCCCGCCCTCGCCCGCGTCGGCCGAGATGGCGCCCCGCACGAAGAGCCAGGAGCCCAGGGCCAGGAGGACGAGGCAGAACGCCAGTCCCGCGAACCCGTCCACGGACCAGGCCGTGCGCTCGTCGATGTCGACCCGCGTGCCCCCGTGCCCCACGGGACGCCCCGCGGGGACGCCGCCCTCGGACTCCTCACCGGAGTGCTGTGCGTCGTGGTGGTCCATGTCCGTCTCCCCTCGTGAATGTGATGACAAAGTGATATCACATTATTGACCGCCCCGGAAGCGGTCGGCCGATGCGCCTTCACACACGCAGCGGATGTGGGAACGTTTCGGCCATGATCTGGTCGCGTACGGGCGGGTCGGACTCGGGCCCGCTGCTGGTGCTGCTGCACGGGCTGGGCGCCACGGCGGACGTCTTCGCCGGCGTCGAGCAGGTCCTCGCCGAGACGTGGCCCGGTGGCTGGATCACCCTCGACCTGCCGGGGCACGGGCGCAGCGGCTGGGACGCGCCGTACTCCTTCGCGAGCCACGCCGCGGCCGTCCGCACGCTGCTCCCCCACGACCGCGACGTCGTCGTGCTGGGCCACTCGATGGGCGGCGTGGTGGCTCTCGAGCTCGCCGACGGCAGCACCACCGTGCCGCTGGGTGTCGTGGCCCTCGGGGTCAAGGTCCGGTGGTCCGCGCAGGACGTCGCGGGCGCCGCCCGGATGGCCACCCGTCCCGTCTCGCACCTGGACTCGCGCGAGGAGGCCACCACCCGGCACCTGAAGCTCGCCGGCCTGGTGGGGCTGGTCGACCCGGCCGACCCCACGACCGACGCGGGCGTCGCGAGGACGGCGGACGGGTGGCGGGTCGCCCAGGACCCCGCGACCTTCGGCGTCGGGGTCCCGGACATGCAGCGCCTGGTCGCCGGGGCCGCCTGCCCGGTCGTGCTGGCCCGGGGCGAGGGCGACCCCATGGTGTCCGAGGCAGACCTGCACGCCCTCGTGGCCGAGCCGATCACCCTGGCCGGCCTCGGCCACAACGCGCACGTCGAGGACCCGGGCGCCGTGGTCGACCTGCTGACGCCCTTCCTCTGAGGCCGTCCCCTCAGCGCGGAGTCGGCACCACGTGGGCGTCGTCGCCGGGATAGACCAGCCCCTCGTGGCCGTCGGTCCACCGCACGACGTACGGCGGTGCGCCTCCCTCGCCGCGGACCTCGACGATCTCGCCCTCCCGCCGGGCCGAGCCGACCTTGTTGCTCTCGGTCACCAGCCGGTCACCCACCTGAGCGTGCATCGCTGCTCACCTGCCTCCCGTGCGTCCTGGCTCCACCATGCGCCGCGCGCGAGGGCGTGACAAGGCCCCGGCGCGGCAGGGGACGATCGGCCCTGTGCTGGAGCCGGCGACGCCCCTAGCGTGGTGGTCGGCGAAGGAGGTCTTGCGATGGGCGAGAGCAACAGCTACAACGCGTCGGGACACGCCGGCAACGCGATCTACGGCTTCGGCATCTTCGGGGCGTGGGTCTACTTCTGGCTCCAGGCCGACGGCTTCTGGGAGTACGTCCTGGCCATCCTCAAGGGGATCGTGTGGCCGGCGTTCGCCGTCTACCACGGGCTGGACGCGCTGGGGGCCTGAGGACGCCATGCGACGTACGACGAGCTTGACTGCCCTCGGCGTGCTGGCCCTCCCCCTCGGGCTCGGCCTGACGAGCGCGCCCGCCCAAGCGGTGGAGACCTGCGACGGCAAGGCGGCCACGATCGTCGTGGCGCCGTCGACGACGTACCCCGTCACGCCGGTGCAGGGGACGCCGGGTGACGACGTGATCGTGGGGACCGACGGGCACGACGTCATCTTCGGCAACGACGGCAACGACGTCATCTGCGCGTTCGCCGGGGGTGACGAGGTCCACGGGGGCGACGGGGACGACCGCCTCTTCGGCGGAGCGGACGATCCGTACTTCCCGGACGACGGGTACCTCGGCGACGTGCTGGTGCCGGGCCCCGGCGACGACTTCGTGGACCTGGGCGACGACCCGGCGTCCGCCGACATCGCGGGCGTCGACCGCTTCGCCTTCTACGACACCGTCTCCTATCGGGACGCGGCCGGACCCGTCGAGGTCGACCTGACGGTCGGCCTGGCCACTGGTCAGGGACGCGACACCATCGTCGTGCCGAGCTTCTCGGGTGGCATCGTCGGGTCCGACGTCGACGACACCCTCATCGGGTCGGACGGTCCCGACCGCATCGACGGTGGCGGTGGCGACGACCTCCTCGAGGCCCGCGGAGGCAAGGACGACGTCCTGCCCGACGATCGCGGACGACCACGGAGCGCGGTTCCCTGGGAGGCCGACGTTGCGGCGGGCGACGACGTCGTCAGGGCCGGTGACGGCCGCGACCTCGTCTGGACGCGGACGGGGATCGACCGCGTCGCCGGGGGTGAGGGCAACGACTACCTGCACCACCAGGGGCACGCCGGCCGACTGGTCGGCGGGGACGGCCGCGACTCGCTCGAAGCCGGTCCGGGAGTCGACCTGGTCGGTGGGGACGGGCGCGACGAGCTCGACTCGGTGGTCGGGTGGGCCCGGCACCTCCTCGACGGCGGCCGCGACCTGGACATGCTGCGCCTCCGCGCGCAGGCCACGACGTACGAGCCCGGGCGCGCCTGGCGGGTGGACCGCCCGGGGCAGCGGGTCCTCGTCGACGGCCGGCGCACCCTGACCTACCGCGGGCTGGAGAATCTGTGGTTCGCGGTGCGGGGCGGCCGTCTGACGTACGTCGGTGCATCCGGACCCGACCGGTTCAGCGCGTCGTCGTCCGTGCGCGTCCGCGCGTTCGGCCGTGGCGGTCCCGACGTGCTCATCGGGGGGCGCCATGCCGACCTGCTCGACGGCGGGCCCGGGCGAGACACGCTGCAGGCCTCAGACGGCCGCGACCGGTGCCTGCGCGGCGAGCGGCTGGAGTCGTGCGAGGTACGCCGCTGACCCGGCTCGGGGATGGAACCGTCTAGGCAGGCGGGTGCTGCCGGTCGGCCGGACCGCGGGCGAGCCAGGCCGCGGCCTGGGTGCGGTTCTCGAGGTCCAGCTTGGTGAGGATCCGGCTGACGTGGTTGCGGGCGGTGACGGGCGAGATGAACAGCCGGTCGGCGATCTGGCGGTTCGTCAGACCTTCGGCGACGAGGTCGAGCACCTCGCGCTCGCGGGTCGACAGGGCGGCCAGCCGCCGGTCGTCGTACGGCTCCCTCGCTGGTGGTGCGGGCGCGGCCTCGGGGGTGGGCCGGCGCATCAGCATCGCGGTCAGGCCGGCGCCCAGCACGAGGGCGCCGAGCACGTCGAGGGCGTCTGCCGCGGCCGGCAGCAGCGCGTGGCCGACGACGGCGAGCAGGGTGAAGCCGAGCGCACCGCCCAGGGCCCACTGCAGGCCGGCACGGTCGTCGGGGCGTCGGAGGCGTACGACGACGGCTGCCGCCGCCAGCAGCAGGGGCACCTGGAGGAGCCAGTCGCCCGCGGCGTCCAGGCCGTGGGACCACGCCGCCGGGAGCACGCCGACCGGGTTGCCGCCTCCGGCGACGAGGCTCCACGCGACCACCAGGGCGACCTGCACGGCGACGGCCGCCGCCACCACCGGGCGCCACCTGCGCGAGGGCAGGCGGCCGTCGGGGAGCAGGACCAGCGCGAGGAACATCAGGGGCACGACGACCGCCCCCGCGCGGTCGACGAGCCAGTCCGCCCACGCTCCCGCCGTGCCCGACCAGCGCGCCTGGGCCGCGAGCCCCATCGCCGAGAGCACGCACGCGACCGCGAGCAGCAGCCACCCGACCGGGTTGCGGGGGTGCTCGGTGGCCGACAGCGCGCCCGGCAGTCCGAGCGCGAGGGCGACGAGCAGCATCTTCCACAGCGAGCCGTCGGGGCTGGCGACGATCGCGGCCAGCACGGCCCCGACCGTCACCGCAGCAGCGGCGACGACCAGGACCGGATGGCGCAGCGTCACCCGGCCAGTATCGGCGCGTCCACGCTCTCGTGTCCCGGATCGGCCCACTCCGCCTGCGGCATCCGCAGCAGCGTGACGCCGAGCCAGGCGAGCGCGACGGCGAGGAGCAGGTGCGGCTCCAGCGGCCCCCATGACGGGAGCAGGAAGTCCCAGACGAGGAAGGCCACGAGGAGGACCAGCGGCGCCTTGGGCAGGGAGACGCTGCGCAGTCCTGCGATCGCGAGGAGGAGCAGCCCGACGAACGAGCCCAGCAGGTGTGGCAGCAGGGCGGTGACCATGGTGCCGAGGTGGTCGAGGTAGCCCTCGTTGAGCGCGACGGCCGCATCGGTCCCGATGGCCTCCGGCCCGACAGTGCCGGCGGCGTACCCCAGGGCCACGACGTTGTGGAAGCCCCACATCCCCCACAACGCCAGGACCAGCCCGACGGCGGTCAGGCGGGGTGCGGCCCAGCGGGTCACCTGGGCCAGGCCCAGCAGCCCGAGCGGGAGCACCAGCATGCTCACGAGCAGGGCCGTCTGCTCGGCGACGTGGACGCCCGGGTGGTCGGCGCCCCAGCGGATCTGCGCGCTGAAGTCCTCGTGCTCGGGCATGAGGAGCTCGCCGAGGTACTGGCCGAGGCCGTTGGTGAGGCCGGCCGCGACGAGACACACGCCGGCTCCGAGGCGGGCCGCACGCGAGAGCGGCGGGATGGACGTGGTGGTGCGTTCACGGGTGAGTGTCATGGGTCGAGCGTGGGGTCGGGACCCGCTCGACGGCATGGTGCAGGTGCACCCATTTGCGCCGTCCCACGCTCAGTCCGCGCCGCCGACGTCGTAGCGGAGCAGGCCGTCGACCACGCGCGCTCCCTCCGACGGCTGGTGCGGCGTGGTCCGGCCGTCGTGCGCGAGGTGAGCGACCTCCAGGCCGC
>JAJPEO010000387.1 GCA_021166815.1 Nocardioides sp. | reverse complement strand
GGTCCGCCGCCGCGGCCGTCGCCCCCGCCCTTGCGGCCGTCGCCCGGGTAACCGGCAGTGGGTGCCACTGGACGTCGCGAATTCGCGCCGGGATGTGCCACTAACTGCCGGTTACATGCGGCTGTCGGCGCCGGCCGGGTCGGGCGGGCGGGTGACCCGCTCGAACGCCTCGGTGGCGCGACGCAGGTACGCCGCGACCACCTCGCGGTCGGCCTCCGACAGCTCACGGTCGAGCTCGTCGAGGGCGATGAACATCGGCAGCAGCTGGGTGACCACCTCGCGCCGGCCGGACGGGGTGATGTGGAGGGTCGTACGCCGCCTGTCGTCGGGGTGCGGACGCCGCTCGACGTGGGCCCGGTTGACGAGACGGTCGACGATCCCGGTCGCGGCGGCGGTGGAGACGTCGAGGCGGCGGGCGATCTCGGCCGGGCCGATGGAACCGCCCTCGATCTCCTCACGACTGAGGTGCTGCAGCGCGACCAGCTCGGTCTCGGTGAGCCCCGCCCGGCGGGCGACGACGTGGTTGACCCGGGCGGCCGCGGCCACGAAGTCACCGAGGGCGGCCAGGGAGGTCGTACGGTCCCAGCCCGCACGCGGCTGCTCGGCCATCTCGCCTCCTCCTGGGTCCGGGAGCGGTGTGTGGGCCACATTCCCCGTCGGGAGAAGGTGGCTCACTCACCGCGCATGTGTATTCTCTACGCAGATCGCTAACCTGCTTAGCAACCAACCGTCTTCCTCATCCTAGCCGGGAGCAGCCCGTGAATCCGCTCGTGCGCCTCATCACCGGTCGTCGTACGGCCTGGCTCGTCGCCCTCGTCCCGTTCCTCTTCGCGCTGGTCGTGGCCGGCATGGTGCCCGAGGGCGAGCGTGAGGCGACCGCGCTCGACACCCGGCCCGAGGGGGCGGACAGCTCGTACGCGATCGAGATGAACGAGAAGCTCCCCGCCGAGGAGGGCATGGTTGCGATCGTGCTCTGGACCGCGGAGGAGGGCGACCTCGACCAGGCGCAGCTCGGCGCGGTCACGGCCCAGGCCGCAGCGCTGCAGCAGGGCGGCGCGCCCGACGGCCCGCCGGCGATCCCGTCGGAGGACGGCACCGCCGCCTTCACGGTCGTGCCCGTGCAGTCGGACTCCAACCGCGAGAACATCGACAAGGTGGAGCAGCTGCGCGAGGACCTGCGTGCCGAGCTGCCCGACGGCGTCGACGTCCAGGTCACCGGCCCCGCCGGCATCCAGGCCGACATCGGCCAGGTCTTCGACGGCGCCAACTTCCGTCTGCTGCTCGCGACCGCCAGCGTCGTGGCCCTGCTGCTGATCATCACCTACCGCAGCCCCGTGCTCTGGCTCATCCCGCTCATCGTCGTCGCGGTCGCCGACCGGTTCGCCGCGATCGTCTCGACCAACGCACTCGAGCAGCTCGGCATGGTCTGGGACGACTCGACCGTCGGGATCCTGTCCGTCCTGGTCTTCGGCGCCGGCACCAACTACGCCCTGCTGCTGATCTCGCGCTACCGCGACGAGCTGAAGTCCCACGAGTCGCGCCACGAGGCCATGGCCAAGGCACTGGCCCGTACGGCCGAGGCGGTCCTGGCCAGTGCCACCACTGTCATCGTCGGCCTGGTCACCCTGCTGCTCTCGGCCGTCCCCTCCACCCGCGGCCTCGGCATGGCCTGCGCGATCGGCATCGTCATCGCGGCCGGCTACGCCCTGGTGGTGCTGCCCGCGACGCTGCTGCTGTTCGGCCGCTGGGTGTTCTGGCCGCGCGTGCCGCGCGTCGGCGACACCGTGCTCGTCGACAGCCACTCCGTCTGGTGGCGCGTCGGGCAGGCCGTCGCGGCGCGTCCCCGCACCTTCGTGGTCGGCACCGTCCTCGCCCTCGCCGCGATGGCCGCCGGGCTGCTGTTCGTCACCACCGGCCTCAAGCCCGCCGAGCAGTTCCTCGAGAAGCCCGAGGCGATCACGGCGTCCGAGCGGCTCGCCGAGTCGTTCCCCGCCGGCACGACCGACCCGATCCAGGTCCTCACCCGCGCCGACGCCGGCGAGGTCCTGGCCGCCGTCAGCGCGATCAACGGCGTCGACTCCGCACGCCCCGCGGCCTCCGCCGACGGCATCACCCGCATCGACGCGATCCCGACCGCCGCGCCCGGCAGCACCGAAGCCCGCGAGACCGTGGAAGCCGTACGCGACGCCGTGGCCGACTTCGACGACACCCACGTCGGGGGCGGTGACGCGGAGGCGGTCGACGACCGCGAGTGGTCCCAGCGCGACCGGATGGTGATCTTCCCGCTCATCCTGGTGCTCGTGCTCGGCGCACTGCTCCTGCTGCTGCGCTCGGTCGTCGCGCCGGTGCTGCTGGTGCTGACGGTGGTCGGCACCTACGCCGCGGCCATGGGCACGTCGTGGTGGATCTTCCGCTACGTCTTCGACTTCACGGCGATGGACATCGCGGTGCCGCTGTACGCGTTCCTGTTCCTCGTCGCGCTGGGTGTCGACTACAACATCTTCCTGGTCACCCGCGCGCGGGAGGAGGCCCAGCAGCACGGCACCCGGGCCGGCATGCTCCGGGCCCTGACCGCCACCGGAGGCGTCATCACCAGCGCCGGCATCCTGCTGGCGGCCGTCTTCGCCGTGCTCGGCGTCCTGCCCTTGGTCGTCCTCGCCCAGCTCGGCGCGGTGATCTTCGTGGGAGTCCTGCTCGACACGCTCGTCGTACGCACCGTGCTCGTCCCCGCCCTCGCCGTCACCCTGGGCGGGAAGTTCTGGTGGCCGCGCAAGCCCGCGCGCGTCGAGGAGGCCGCCGGCTGATCGGGCGGCTCGCCGCTGGCGGTGGCTGGGGCGCCGCCGGGCGGAATCACCGGATAACCCGCACCGCGCCACGTTCGCGGCCGGTGCAACGGCCGACAAGGTGGCGATGTGGGTCGCCGACGCCCACTTCTCCGGGTTCGCCCCCGGCGCACCCCCCGACAACCCGGTGGAGCGGGGGTTATCCGGTGATTCCGGCGAGGGCGACCCCGGTGCGCGGGCAGGACCCCCGGTTATCCGGTGATTCCGGCGAAGGAGGGCCCAGCCCTACTTCTCGCCCACCGCAGCCTTGATCGCCTCGGCGACCCGCCGGGTCACCTCGGGGTGGAAGACGTTGGGGATGATGAAGGCGGCGTGGAGCTCCTCCTCGCTGACGACGTCGGCGATGGCCTGGGCCGCGCTCAGCAGCATGTCGAGGGTGATCACCGACGCCTCGGCGTCGAGCAGGCCCCGGAAGACGCCGGGGAACGCGAGCACGTTGTTGATCTGGTTGGGGTAGTCGGAGCGCCCGGAGGCGACGACGGCGGCGTACGGGGCTGCCTCGGCCGGGTCGATCTCGGGGTCGGGGTTGGCCAGGGCGAACACCACGGGATCGGTCGCCATGGTCGGGATCCACTCGGCCTTCAGCACGCCCGGGGCGGAGACGCCGATGAAGGCGTCGGCACCGGCGAGCACCTCCTGCAGCGACCCGGTGACCCGTCGCGGGTTGGTCATCTCGGCGAGGCGCGCGTGCGGGGGCGAGAGCGTCTCGTCACCGGCGCACAGGGCGCCGAAGCGGTCAACGACCACCACGTCGTGGGCGCCTGCGGCGACGAGCAGCGTGACGATCGCGGTGCCGGCCGCGCCGCCGCCGGAGACGACGATGCGGACGTCGGGCAGCGCCTTGCCGACGTGGCGCAGCGCGTTGGTCATGGCGGCGAGGACGACGATGGCGGTGCCGTGCTGGTCGTCGTGGAAGACGGGGATGTCGAGCGACTCACGCAGGCGCCGCTCGATCTCGAAGCACTGGGGCGCGGCGATGTCCTCGAGGTTGATGCCGCCGAAGCCCGGCGCGATCAGCTCGACCGCCCGCACGATGTCGTCGGGGTCCTGCGAGGACAGGCAGATCGGGAAGGCGTCGATGTCGGCGAACCGCTTGAACAGCGCCGCCTTGCCCTCCATCACCGGCAGCGCGGCCTCCGGACCGATGTTGCCGAGGCCGAGCACGGCCGAGCCGTCGGTGACGACCGCGACGGTGTTGCCCTTCATCGTCAGGCGGCGTACGTCCTCGGGGTTGTCGTGGATGGCCATGGAGACGCGGCCGACCCCGGGCGTGTAGGCCATCGACAGGTCGTCGCGGTTGCGCAGCGGCACCTTGGAGGTGACCTCGATCTTGCCGCCGAGGTGGAGCAGGAACGTCCGGTCGCTGACGTGGTGGACCTTCACACCCTGCACGGCCTCGACGATCGCGACCAGCTCCTGGGAGTGCTCGGCGTCGGCGGCCGAGCAGGTCACGTCGACCACCAGCCGGTCGTGGC
The DNA here is from genome assembly GCA_021166815.1 of Nocardioides sp. GTDB lineage: Bacteria > Actinomycetota > Actinomycetes > Propionibacteriales > Nocardioidaceae > Nocardioides. The sequence goes on along the minus strand of JAJPEO010000387.1, from coordinate 771 downwards.
GGGAGTCGGAGACGTCGATGGCGGTCACGACGCCGCCTCCGCGGGAGATCTCGGTGGCGACGGCGCCCACGACCCCGTGGTCGGGGGCGGTGTGCAGCCGCATGGTGATGGAGTACGACGACGCTGTGGCTGCCATGCCTCGACCCTCCACCGCGCAGGGGGTTACCGGCAAGTCAACGCACCCCGCGAGGAGGTCAGGCGCCGAGGGCCTTCTCGATGTCCCCGGCGAGGTCGGCCGGCTTCGTCGTCGGGGCGTAGCGGTCGATGACCTGACCGTCGCGGCCGATGAGGAACTTGGTGAAGTTCCACTTGATCCGGTCGCCGAGCAGGCCGCCCTTGGCGTCCTTGAGCCAGGTGAACAGCGGGTGGGCGTCGGGGCCGTTGACGTCGATCTTCGCGAACATCGGGAAGCTCACGCCGTAGTTGCGCTGGCAGAACTCCGCGATCTCCGACTCCTCGCCCGGCTCCTGGTTGCCGAACTGGTCGCAGGGGAACCCGAGCACGACCAGGCCCTGGTCGGCGTACTGCTCGTGGAGGGCCTGCAGGCCTTCGTACTGCGGGGTGAAGCCGCACTTCGAGGCGGTGTTGACCACGAGCACCACCTTGCCGGCGTGCTCGGAGAGGGCGGTCTCGGTCCCGTCGATGGCGGTGGCGCTGAAGTCGCTGAGGGTCGTCATGAGTCAGAGCCTGTCACCTCGGTGTCGATGGTCCACGGCTGTCCGTAGGTGTCGCCGTAGGCCCACTGGTCCAGGGGCTTGCGGATCCGGGGAC
>JAJPEO010000381.1 GCA_021166815.1 Nocardioides sp. | reverse complement strand
GATCGCCGTGTGCGACGAGCACGCCGAGGAGATGGCGGCGTCGGCCGCGTTGACCGCGGCCTGGGCGTTCACGCCGCGATCCATGGCCAGGAGCGTCAGGGCGAGCGGGGTGACCGAGGGCCCCTTCCTCGACGGGGCCGCCGTCGTCGTGGGCGTCTACCTCCTCGAGGCTCCGGACCTGGACTCGGCGGTCGCGTCCGCCGCGACCAACCCCGTGGTGCGCCAGGGAGGCGGCGTCGAGGTCAGGCCGGTCCACAGCGGGGGCCCGGTCGCGCCGCAGCAGGACTGACCCAACGCGGCGCCCCGTTAGCCTGTGCCCATGCCCATCACCGGTCAGCCACGCGAAGACGGTTCCATCGACTACACCGACGACCTGCGCCTGGCACACGTCCTGGCCGACGACGCCGACTCGATCGCCCAGGCGCGCTTCAAGGCGATCGACCTGCACGTGATGAGCAAGCCCGACCTCACCCCGGTCACCGACGCGGACAAGGCCGTCGAGGAGAGCATCCGCCGCACGCTGGGCCGGGCCCGCTCGCGCGACGCGGTGGTCGGCGAGGAGCAGGGCAGCACCGGGCACAGCCAGCGCCGCTGGATCATCGACCCGATCGACGGCACCAAGAACTTCGTCCGCGGAGTGCCGGTGTGGGCCACGCTGATCGCCCTCGCCGTCGACGACGAGGTGGTGCTCGGCGTGGTCTCCGCCCCGCAGCTGCAGCGCCGGTGGTGGGCCAGCAAGGGCCACGGCGCATGGACCGGACGGTCGCTGCTCAAGGCGACCCAGTGCCACGTGTCCGACGTACGCCGACTCGAGGACGCCTCCCTGAGCTACTCCTCCTTGTCGGGCTGGGACGAACGCGGCCGCCTCGACGACTTCGTCTCGCTCACCCGCCGCTGCTGGCGCACACGCGCGTACGGCGACTTCTGGTCGTACATGCTCGTGGCCGAGGGCGCCGTCGACCTGGCCGCGGAGCCGGAGCTGGAGCTCTACGACATGGCCGCGCTCGACATCATCGTGCGCGAGGCCGGCGGCACCTTCACCTCCCTCGACGGCTCCCCCGGGCCCTGGGGCGGCAACGCCGTGGCCTCGAACGGTCACCTCCACGACGCCGCGCTGGCCTTCCTGGGATCGGGCAGCGACGTCGACGACCCCGACACGCCGCGGCGTGGACCGGGCTCGGTGAGCAGCCTGCGCGACCGCATGCAGCCGCCGCCCGTCGCGGACTGAGGCAGGCGGCGCGGCAGCGGGTGACGGCCCGGCGCGCCGGATGTGGACGGGCCCTGTTGCGGGCTGGAGGAACTGACTAGCGTGGGCTCCACAGGACTTCACCGGGAGAGGCGAGGACGATGAAGATCAACGACGTGGTCAAGAGCAAGGCAAGCCAGGAAGTCGTGACGATCAGGCCGGACGCAGGCGTCCGCGAGCTGCTGAGGATCCTCTCCGAGAACAACATCGGCGCCGTGGTGGTGAGCGCCGACGGCGAGCACGTCGACGGCATCGTCAGCGAGCGCGACGTGGTGCGCACGCTGCACGCCGACGGCACCGTCATCAACGCCCAGGTCAGCCAGATCATGACCAGCGACGTACGCACGTGCCACGGCGACGACGCGGTCGAGGAGCTCATGCAGGTCATGACCCAGAGCCGCGTGCGGCACATCCCGGTGTTGGCCGACGACAGGCTGGTCGGCATCATCAGCATCGGCGACGTGGTCAAGAACCGCATCGACCAGCTGGAGTTCGAGCGCGACCAGCTCGACAGCTACGTGCACCAGACCTGATCACCTGACACCACACCCGAGAGGAACAGCGTGAGCGAGAAGCCCGACGTCGACCCCCACATGGGAGACGCGCCCACCGACCTGGAGATCACCGACCTCGTGGAGGGCGACGGCGCCGAGGCGACCGCCGGCTCCACCGTGTCCGTCCACTACGTCGGCGTGGCCCACTCCACCGGCGAGGAGTTCGACGCCTCCTACAACCGCGGTGCGCCGCTGCAGTTCCGCCTCGGCATCGGCCAGGTCATCTCCGGGTGGGACACCGGCGTGCAGGGCATGCAGGTCGGCGGCCGCCGACGCCTGGTCATCCCGCCCCACCTGGGCTACGGCGACCGCGGCGCCGGAGGCGCCATCAAGCCGGGCGAGACGCTGATCTTCGTGGTCGACCTGCTCGAGGTGCGCTGACCCGGCCCGATCCACCCACCGCTACCAGGGGACGTCGATCTCGACGTCCCCTGTGGCGACTCTGGCGGTGGCCGCGCCGAGCTCCACGACGTCGCCGTCGTGCAGCTGGCGGCCGCGGCGGGTCTCGACCTCGCCGTTGACGCGCACCTGCCCGTCGGCGATGAGGGGCTTGGCCTCGGCTCCGGACTCGACGAGGTTGGCGAGCTTGAGGAACTGGCCGAGCCTGATGGAGTCGTCGCGGATGGGGACGTCGACGGGGTCACTCATGGGGTACTCCTCTGGTCAGTGCACCGCGAGGGACACGGCGTGGATGAGCACGCCCACGAGTCCACCGACGATGGTGCCGTTGATGCGGATGAACTGCAGGTCGCGGCCCACGTGCAGCTCGATCTTGCGAGCCGCCTCCTTGCCGTCCCAGCGTTCGATGGTGTGGGTGATGACGGTCGTGACCTCGGCGCCGTAGCGCTCGACCATGAAGACGGTGACGTCGGCCGCGGTGCGGTCCAGGCGCTCGCGCAGCGGCGCGTCGCGACCCAGCCGCTCGGCGAACTGGGTCACCTCCTCGAGCAGGCGCTGGCGTACGGCACCGTTGCGGTCGCGCATCGAGGTCAGCAGGGCGTTGCGCATGGCCTTCCACAGCGAGATCGCCGTGGTCACCACCTGGGGGTGCTCGAGCAGGCGCTGCTTGAACCCCTCGGCCCGCTCCTGGGTGACCGGATCGGTGAGCAGGTCACGAGCGAGCTGGCCGAGCATGGAGTCGAGCGCCTCGCGCGCGTGGTGGTGGGGGTCGGCGCGGATGTCCTCGACCCACTTGATCGCCTCCAGGTGCACCCGCTGGGTGACGGCGTCGTTGAGCTTCGGCGGGGCCCACCAGGGGGCCCGCTCTGACAGCACCCTGGTGAAGGTGTCGGGGTTGCCGACCAGCCACCGGTGCATCTCCTCGAGGGCGAGGTCCACGACCCCGTGGTGGAGGTCGTCGCGCAGCACCTCCATCAGCATCGACCCCAGCAGGGGCGAGATGGGCTCCTCCCGGAAGCGGGGCACGAAGGCATGGGTGACCAGGTCGGCGATGTGGTCGTCGCGCACCTTGCCCAGGCCGATGGTGGCCACCTCCGCGAACTCGTCGACGACGCGGCGGGCGTTGGCCGGGTCGGCCAGCCACTCCCCGACACGGCTGGAGATCTGGGCCGCCGCGACCCGCTCGCGGATGATCTCCTCCTGGAGGAAGTTCTCACCGACGAACTGCTCCAGCCCCTTGCCGAGCTCGTCCTTGCGCCGCGGCACGAGCGCGGTGTGCGGGATGGGCAGGCCCATCGGGTGCTTGAACAGCGCGGTCACCGCGAACCAGTCGGCGATCGCGCCGACCATCGAGGCCTCGGCGCCGGCGTTGACGAAGCCCCAGAAGCCGTCCTGGCCCAGGGTCGCGACATAGACCGCCGCCGCGAACAGCAGCAGCGCCACGGCCACGGTCCGCATCCGGCGCAGTCCCTGGCGACGCGCTTCGTCGGCGCCGGGATCGGGTGTGATCAGCGAGATCGTCGGGGAGGCCACTGACATGACGTCCATCATTCCCTGCCGTGCCAGAATGCCGCGCATGCCCCGCACCGTGATCACCTTCGGCACGTTCGACGTCTTCCACCTCGGACACCTCCGTGTGCTCGAGCGGGCCGCGGCGCTCGGTGACCGGCTCGTCGTCGGTGTCTCCGCAGATGCCCTCAACGAGCGCAAGAAGGGACGCGTGCCGGTCTTCAGCCAGCACGAGCGACTCGCGATCGTGGCGG
>JAJPEO010000370.1 GCA_021166815.1 Nocardioides sp. | reverse complement strand
AGCTCGGCATCCGGGTGCACCGCCGGGTGCTGCTCGACGCGGCCGGTCGCGCGGCCCGGGGGATGCGCGCCCGAGGACCGGCGAACCTGCTGGCCTCCGGCGCGGTCTACCTCGTGTCGCGCTGAGCCGCGGTGCTGCCCGTGCGTCGCATCGCGCGGTAGACCGCACGCGCGCTGACGGCACGCTCGAGCTCGCGCAGGACCGAGCTGAAGAACTGCTGGCGGTAGAGGTCGTCGGTGACGGCGTAGACGGTGAAGTAGAGGCCGCTGAAGGCCGCCAGGAACACCGACACCTGGATCAGCTCCCAGTTGGCACGCTCGAAGCCGGGCACCGATCTGAGGTGGTCCTCCCCCGTCCAGCCCAGGACCACGTCGGGCGACATGACGAGCAGGCCGAACACGACGAAGAACCCGAAGACCGACACGCTCAGCAGCACCACCTGGACCAGCTGGGTGATGAGCAGCATCAGCACCAGGTTGGCCTTCTGGAGGCCGGCGATCCGCGCATCGCCGTCACGGGCGGTCGACACCTCCCCCTCGAAGCCCGCCAGGGGCGTGCCGACGCAGCGCTCGCGCACCTTGTCGGGGTCGAGGTCGCGGTCGAACACCGCGAGCTCCTCCGGCAGGCGGGCGAGCAGGAAGCCCACGGTGATCGTGAGGAACAACGCGACGGTCAACCACATCACCGACCCGTCGAGGGTCGCCGCCACCTCCCACACCTCGGCGTTGATGAAGAGGAACGTCACGAAGAGCAGGAGCAGGGGCAGCGCCCGCGTGACGAGCGGGAAGAGCAGCCCGAGGCTGGAGAACGTGCGGCGGGCCGCCCACCGGGCAATGACCCCGGCCCGCAGCGTCAGCAGGGCGTAGCCGGTGAGCCACAGGAGCGCGAGGTTGACGCCCAGCAGCCCGCCGCTCACCCAGTCGCCTCCGCCGAGGACGACACCCACACCGGCGGCGCCGACCAGGACCACACTGACCGCTCCCACGAGGAGCAGCCGGCGGCGGGTCAGGCCCCGGTGGACGCGCTCACGGATGCCGTCGACGAAGTAGGGCAGGCCGTGCGCCACGAACCACTGCTCGGCCGCGCCCCGGTCAGGCACCCAGGACCTCGCGCGCACGACGTACGTCGTCACGCATGGTCTCGACCAGGGCCTCGATGCCGTCGAACCTCACCATGCCGCGCAGCCTCTCCACGAAGGCCACCTCGACCTCGACGTCGTAGAGGTCGAGGTCGTCGCGGTCGAGGACGTAGGCCTCCACCCGGCGCTCGCGCTCACCGTCGAAGGTCGGGTTGGTGCCGACCGAGATCGCTGCCGGGAACCGCTCCCCCGTGTCGAGCCGCGTCAACCAGCCGGCGTAGACGCCGTCCGCGGGCGAGGCGTCGAAGGCAGGGACGGGGACGTTGGCGGTCGGGAAGCCCAGGTCGCGCCCTCGCTGGTCGCCGCGGGAGACGACACCGCGGACGGTGTACGGCCTCCCGAGCGCCTCGGCGGCCCCCGCGACGTCACCGCAGGCCAGGCACTGGCGCACGTACGTGGAGCTCCAGACCTGGGGGCCGCCGTCGAGCTCCACACCCACCGTCTCGAAGCCGCGGGTCGCGCCCGCCTCGCGCAGGGTGGCGACGTCGCCGGCGGCGCGGTTGCCGAAGCGGAAGTTGGCGCCCACGACGACGCCGCGCGCGTGGAGGGCGCGGACCAGGATGCGGTCGATGAACTCCTCCGGGGTCCAGGCCGCGACCTCACGGCTGAACGGCACCACCAGCGTCGCGTCGACGCCCGCGTCGGTCAGCAGCCGCGCGCGCGTCTCCATCGACGTGAGCGTGGGCGGGGCGTGCTCGGGACGCAGCACGGCGATCGGGTGCGGGTCGAACGTCACGGCCACGACCTGGTCGACACCGAGCCGGTCGGCGGTCGCGCGCGCCTCGCGGAGCACGTGGGCATGGCCGAGGTGCACTCCGTCGAAGTTGCCGACGGTCACCACCGTGGGGTCGATGTCGGCCGGAACCGCGTCCACGTCTCGCCAGATCTGCACGGGGTGACTCTAGTGGGCCCCGGTCCGGCCGCTGCGGGAGCCGGCGGACGCGACGCCCAACCAGGTGTGCCGGTTGCCTGCCCAGCACCACCCCACCTTGGGCGCGCCCTTGCGCTCACGCCCGTCGCGGCCGGTGCCCCCGCTGATCCAGATGGCCGGGGTCCGCGGGTCCAGCCGCCCGTCGGCGCGCGTCAACCGCGAGGCCGTCGTCATGAAGCACGCGCCCGGCTCCAGCCGCTCGGGCTCCTGGAGCAGCCAGCTGATGCCCTCGTGCAGCGTCAGGGGTGTCCGCCCGCGGGCGGCCAGGTGGGGCCCGGCCTCGTCGGGGCTCCAGCTGCGCAGGTCGTCGCCCCGGTCGAGGTCGTGGACCAGGTAGAGCGGGTCGGGCGGGAGGTCGACGACGGGCTCGAAGGCCTCGAGGTCGGTCATGTCCTCCACCACGAAACCGGGGCGTCCAGCGTGCTGCAGGAGGCCGGCGAGGGTGCGAGCCGGCACCGTGTCGGGGTGGAGCGCGACGAGGCCGCCCTCCCCCAGACCGTCGGCCAGGCGTGCCAGCCCGGACCCGGTGGTGCCCAACAGCTCAGCCACGCCGAGGTCGACGAGGCGTGCCACCTGCTGCTGCGTGGCCTTCGGGGACGTCATGCGGGGCCTCAGCCGACGAAGACCGCGACCGGGCGGGCCCCGGAACCCGAGGGCTCGTACAGGGCCAGGAACTCGCCGTCGGGCGCGAAGACGGCGTGCTCGCCCGCGCCGGGCAGGACCAGGTCGAGGGCGCGTCCGTGCCGGACGAGTCGGGCCTGGTCGTCGTCGAGGTCGACCGACGGGAAGCTGGCACGCGCCGCGTCGGCGATCGGCAGCACCTCGAGGTGCTCCTCCAGCTCCTCCAGCGTGCGCGCCACGGACAGGTCGAACGAGCCGACGGCCGTGCGCCGCAGGGCCGTGAGGTGACCACCGACGCCCAGCGCCGCCCCGAGGTCGCGCGCGATGGCCCTGATGTAGGTGCCGGAGGTGCACCGCACCGAGATGTGCACGTCGGGCAGGGCCACCTCGTGGACCGTGAGCTCGTGGATCGTCACGGGCCGGGCCTTCAGCTCCACGTGCTCGCCGTCGCGCACCCGGGCGTAGGCACGCTTGCCGTCCACCTTGATGGCCGACACGGCGGTCGGCACCTGCTCGATGTCGCCGACGAACGCCGTCAGTGCCTCGCTAATGGCCTCGGGGGTGATCGCCGAGACGTCGGCGGTCGCGACCACCTCACCCTCGGCGTCGTCGGT
>JAJPEO010000366.1 GCA_021166815.1 Nocardioides sp. | reverse complement strand
TGGGGTGGGGACAATGTCCACGAACAACGCGACGCGCGGGTGGGTGCGAACCGCACTCGCGCTGGGCATGGCGGGGCTCTTGGCCGTGCTGGCGGGAGGCATCCTGCTGGCCCTGGGCAGCACCGCATCCGCAGAGCCTGGCAACGGCGGAGACAGCAAGGTGGCCGTGTGCCACCGCACGGCGTCGGAGTCCAACCCGTACACCTTCATCCGGGTGCCGGAGGACGAGGCCAACGGCCACATCACCGGGACCTCGGCCCAGCACAACTCCCAGATCGTGTGGAAGAGCGACGGCACGTGGCGTGGCGTCGAGCACAAGGCCGGCGACCTCAAGCTCGACTACTTCGCCACCGCTGAGGAGATCGAGGCCGGCAAGTGCTTCGACCCCGAGGTGGTTCCGCCCGAGGAGCCCGAGGAAGTCACCGTCGAGGCGCCCGTCTTCACCGACGAGTGCGACCCCGACAACGAGGTCCTCGTGGTCCCGGCGAACGACGACGTCGTGACCTACACGACCGTCCAGGACGGCGACACCTACACGGTGACCGCGACCAGCAACGACCCCGAGAAGTGGGTCCTGGTCGGCGAGACCGAGTGGACGTTCACCGTCGACGACAGCGCGTGCCTGACCGAGGAGCCGACCGAAGAGCCGACCGAGGAGCCGACCGAGGAACCGACCGAGGAACCGACCGAGGTCCTGCCCGGCGACGCCACCTCGCCGCCGGCGCCCGCACATGAGGTCAAGGACCAGCAGGGCCACACCGCCCTGCCGACCACGGTCCAGGCCGGAACCGTCGGCTGGAGCACCACCGAGGTCTGGGGAGCAGCCCTGCTGGGCGGAGGCCTGGCGCTGCTGCTGTCCTCCGGCGTGGTGCTGGTGGGTGTCCGACAGGAGTGACGAGTGAGGAGCGAGGCAGTGTCATGCGACTGCCCGACACAGCCCGTGCCGCCCGCAAGGTGATCCTTGCGGGCGGTGCGGTCGTGCTCGTGGTCCTCGCCGCCCTGCTCGGGACTCCGCGCCTGCGCACCGAGATCGAGAACAGGCAGCCGGTCTCCGCGCCGGTCTGCGTACGAGACCTCCCGGCGACCCCGGCAAGCCCCGCGACGCCGACGCCGTCCGCCACCGCCGAGCCGACGCCGCGTGCCGACCCGGCGCGCGGGGTGCCCCTCGCCGTCGAGATCCCCGAGCTCGGGGTCACGGCCACCGTCACCCGGATCGACCTGGGTGCCGGAGGGGTGCTCCAGCCGCCCTCGGACTACACCACCGTGGGCTGGTGGTCGGAGGGGGCCCAGCCGGGGAGCCGCGAGGGCACGGCCGTGATCACGGGGCACGCCGTGCACGCGGGCGACGGGGCGTTCGACGACCTCGCGCGCCTCGGGCGCGGGTCGCTCGTACGGGTCCGGACCGAGCGCGGCGTGATCACCTACCGCGTCGACGCGGTGGAGGACTACACCAAGGACCAGCTCGCCCGGATCTCCGACCGCGTGTTCAGCCAGACCGTGGAGGGCCAGCTGGTGCTCGTCACCTGCTCGGACTACTACGCCGGCGAGTACCACGGGAACACCGTCGTCATCGCCCACCCGAAGCCGGCGCGGTAACGTCCCGGCCATGGAGTGCACCGGTCCGACCACCGTCGTCTTCGACAAGACGCTCACGGAGTACGACTTCGGTCCCGGCCACCCCATGTCCCCCGTGCGGGTCGACCTCACGATGCGTCTCGCCGACGAGCTCGGCGTGCTCGACGGCGTGCGGCTCGTGGGTGCGGACGTCGCGACGCCCGACCAGATCGCGACCATCCACGACCGGGCGCTGATCGAGGCGGTCACCACGGCCGGCACCACCCCCGGCTGGGTCGACCTGTCGCGCGGGCTCGGCACCGAGGACGACCCCGTCTTCCGCGACATGCACGTCGCCTCGGCGCACGTCGTCGGTGCCAGCATCGAGGCCTTCCGCCAGGTCTGGAGCGGTGAGTCCCTCCACGCCGTCAACATCGCCGGCGGACTGCACCACGCGATGCGCGACCGGGCCAGCGGCTTCTGCATCTACAACGACGTCGCCGTCGGCATCCAGCAGCTGCTCGACGGCGGGGCCGAGCGGGTGGCGTACGTCGACGTGGACGTCCACCACGGCGACGGCGTCGAGAAGATCTTCTACGACGACCCGCGGGTGCTCACGATCTCCCTGCACGAGACCGGCCAGATGCTCTTCCCCGGCACCGGCTTCCCCGGCGACACCGGCGGTCCCGGCGCCGAGGGCTCGGCCGTCAACGTCGCGCTGCCGCCCGGCACCGGTGACGCGGGGTGGCTGCGGGCCTTCCACGCCGTCGTCCCGCCCCTGCTGCGCGAGTTCGGTCCCGAGGTGCTGGTGACCCAGCACGGGTGCGACAGCCACATGGACGACCCGCTGGCGCACCTCATGCTCAGCGTGGACGGCCAGCGTGCGGCGTACCTCGCCCTGCACGACCTCGCCCACGAGGTCGCGGGCGGACGCTGGGTGGCGACCGGAGGGGGCGGCTACGCCGTCGTCGAGGTCGTGCCGCGCGCGTGGACCCACCTGCTGGCGATCGCGAGCGGCAACCCGCTCGACCAGGCCGTGATGACGCCCCCCGACTGGCGCGACTACGTCGCCACCCAGCTGGGCCGCACGGCCCCGCACCGCATGACCGACGGCCGCAACCCGGCCTACCGTGACTGGTCCGGGGGCTACGACCCGGAGACCTGGCTGGACCGGGCGATCCACGCGACGAGGGCCGAGGTGTTCCCGCTGCACGGCCTCGATCCGATGCCCTGAAAGACCTCGGTTCGGTAAAGGTTCAACCCGACACGCCGTGAGTCACAGAAGTTTCTTTGGTTTCCCCTTCCCCACGCGTCAC
>JAJPEO010000362.1 GCA_021166815.1 Nocardioides sp. | reverse complement strand
CGACCTTCTGCTCCTTGAAGAGCGTCATCATCGTGCCGTAGGGGTCGTTGGCGACGGGCTTGACCGCCGCACCGCTCTTGACCAGGTCCTGGGCGGTCTGGATGCCGGTGACGGCCTCCTGGCTGTTGACGACGATCTCCTGGGCCTCGGTGTCGACCAGGTCGGCACCCTCGCCGTAGAGGAACGGCAGGAGGAAGTAGCCACCGGAGTTGATGTAGATGCCGTCGACGCCGGCCTTGGACTTCAGCGCCTCGGCAGCCGTCTTGACCTCGTCCCACGTGGTCGGGGGCGCGTCGATGCCGGCCTTCTCGAAGAGGGCCTTGTTGTACATCAGGCCGAGGGTGTCGGTGACCTGCGGGACGCCGTAGGTCTTGCCGTCGAAGACGTTGGAGGACAGCGGGGTCTCGAGGAAGTTGTTCTCGAGCGCGGCGGTGCCGTCGAGGGCGTAGAGGTAGCCGAGCGAGGCGAACTCGGGCACCCAGGCGACCTCGGCGCGCAGGATGTCAGGAGCGCCGGAGCCGGACTCGGCGGCGGTCTTGAACTTCGTCTGCGTCTGGTCGAACGGGACCGTCTCGTGCTTGATCGTGACGTTCGGGTAGTCCTCGTTGAACTTCTCGATCAGCTTGTCGTAGGCCGGCGCCTCGTTGGCGGCGTCCGAGGTGTCCCACCAGGTCAGCTCGGCGGAGAGCTCGTTGTCGCCGCCGGCAGGGGACTTGTCGTTGTCGTTGTCACTGCTCTCGTTGCCGCACGCTGCGAGCGTGAGCGCGAGGGCAGCGACGGCGATGCCGGCGGTTCCGGCCTTCAGTCGACGCATGGATTCTCCTGGAAAGAGTGCGCCCGCTGTCGGACGCGGTGATCAGAGTGCAAGCAAGGTAGCAAGACCTTGCAGGAAATGTAAGACCTTGCGCGCTCCTTGCAAGGCCGGTTTACTTCGCTCCATGGCAACGCTGGCCCAGATCGCGGCGGAGGCCCGCGTCAGCGAGGCCACCGTCAGCCGCGTGCTCAACGACAAGCCGGGCGTCAGCGAGGCGACCCGGCAGGCGGTGATCACCGCGCTCGACGTCCTGGGCTACGAGCGCCCCGCCCAGCTGCGCCAGCGCAGTGCGGGCCTCATCGGCCTGGTGGTGCCCGAGCTGGAGAACCCGATCTTCCCGGCGTTCGCGCAGGTGATCGAGGCTGCCCTCGCGCGGCGCCGGTTCACACCGGTGCTGTGCACGCAGTCGCCGGGCAGCCTGTCCGAGGACGAGTACGTCGAGTCCCTGCTCGAGCACGGCGTCGCGGGCATCATCTTCGTCTCCGGCAAGCACGCCGACATCCAGGCCGACCACGAGCGCTACCACCTCCTGCTCGAGCGCAAGCTCCCCGTCGTGTTCGTCAACGGCTTCGCCGCCGGCGTCGACGCCCCCTTCGTCAGCGTCGACGACCACGTCGCGATGGAGCTCGCCGTCTCCCACCTCGCCCACCTCGGCCACCGCCGCATCGGCCTCGCGATCGGGCCTGAGCGCTTCGTGCCCTCGGCCCGCAAGCGCGAGGGATTCGTACGAGCCCTTCGCACCCATCTCGACCTGCCCGAGGCCGAGGCCCGTGAGTGGATCTCCGAGGCGATCTTCTCCGTCGAGGGCGGCGGCGCGGCCACGCGCGAGCTGCTCGACCGCGGTGCGACCGCGGTCGTGTGCGGCTCGGACATGATGGCGATCGGCGCCATCCGCGCGGTGCGGTCGCGAGGACTCGAGGTGCCCGACGACGTGTCGGTGGTGGGCTTCGACGACTCCGGCCTGGTGGCCTTCCTCGACCCTCCGCTCACGACCGTGCGCCAGCCCGTGGCTCAGATGGGTGGGACGGCGGTCAACGCGCTGATCGACGCCATCAACGGACAGCCGGTGCCGTCGCGGGAGTACCTCTTCGACCCCGAGCTCGTGCTCCGCGGCTCGACCGGACGGGCGCCCAGCCGCTGAGGATCAGGCGATGGCCGTGCCGAACAGCATGCCGATGAGGTAGGTCACGCCCATGGCGAGCAGGCCGCCTCCGACGTTGCGCACCATCGCCACCGTCCTGGGGCTGAGCGCGAGCCTGGCGCTGATCCAGCCGGCCAGTGCCAGCGCCGCCGCCACCGAAGCCACCGTCACCGCGATGCGCCACCGGTCCGGGACGAACGCGATGGTGAGCAGGGGCAGCAGGGCGCCGACGAAGAAGGCGACCATCGACGCCCACGCGGCGTGCCAGGGGTTGGTGAGCTCGTCGGGGTCGATGCCGAACTCGATGTCGGCGTGGGCGCGCAGCGCGTCGTGCTCGGTCATCTCGCGCGCCGCCTTGACGGCCGTCTCGTGGCTCAGGCCCTTGTTCTGGAGCATCTTGGCGAGCTCGCGCTCCTCCGTCTCCGGCATGGCCTCGAGCTCCTGGGCCTCCAGAGCGAGCATCGCCTTCTCGGAGTCGCGCTGGGTCGACACGGAGACGTACTCGCCCGCCGCCATGCTCAGGGCGCCGGCGGTGAGTGCCGCGACGCCGGCGAGGACGATCGTGCCCGAGTCGTCGGTCGCGCCCGCGACGCCCATCACGACGCCGGCGGTCGACACGATGCCGTCGTTGGCGCCGAGCACGGCCGCGCGCAGCCAGTTGAGCCGGCCACCCTCGGAGGGGTCCGTGTCGTCGTGCCAGTGGTGCGGGGACTCGTCGGTGCCGATCTCTACGCTCACGCGTCGATCGTTGTCGGCCGCCGGAGGGAAAGCAACAAAGGTGAGGCTGGGCTAAGCGTGGGGCTGCATCCTTGTGGGTGAGGCCGCTGGTTGAGCCCGCTCGTCATTGGGTAGACACGAGGGCATGGACCAGCGCCTGGATGACGCGGTGAGCTTCGTGGGCCCGTGGGGAGAGCAGATCGTGGCGACCTCCGTGCACGCGGGTCATGCGGTACGCCCTGAGCTGCAACCCGAGATGGTCCTCGACGAGGACACACGACTGCGCGAGGAGGACCCGCACACCGACCGCATCGCGTCGGTCGTGCCGAGCCGCATGCTCACCACCCGCTCCCGATTCGAGGTCGACCACTACCGGCCCCGGGAGGAGGAGGTCTACCGCGAGCCCGACGAC
>JAJPEO010000278.1 GCA_021166815.1 Nocardioides sp. | reverse complement strand
TCCGACGCCGACATCTCGTCCTACGGCGGAGTGCTGTGGGAGGACGCCCTGGCCGGGCAGAGCACCGAGCGCGACTTCGAGGAGCGCAGCGGCGACGACCTCTACATCGTCTACACGGGCGGCACCACGGGATTCCCCAAGGGCGTGATGTGGCGCCACGAGGACTTCTGGCGCGTGCTCGGGGGTGGCATCGACTTCATGACCGGCAGCTGGCTGGAGGAGCACGACCAGTCCAAGGCCGCGGCAGGCAACGACAACCCCATGGTGATGTTCCCGCTGAGCCCACTGATGCACGGTGGCGCCCAGGCAGCCCTTCTGATGCACCTCTTCGCCGGCCAGGTGACCGTCCTCGCGCCGAAGTTCGACCCGGAGGAGGTCTGGCGCACGGTCGAGAGAGACAAGGTGCAGGGCATCTTCATGACCGGCGACGCGATGGCCCGCCCGCTCATCGAGGCCTACGAGAGCGGCTCGCACGACGCGTCGTCGCTGTTCGTCGTCGCCAGCAGTGCGGCGATCTTCTCGCGCCCGGTCAAGGAGCGCTGGATGGCCGCCTTCCCGAACGCGATCTTCACCGACTCCATCGGCGCCAGTGAGACCGGCTTCTCCGGCACCGGGATGCAGGACGCCGAGAACATCAAGGGCGAGGGACCGTTGGTGACCCTCGGTCCCCAGACCGTCGTGCTCGACGAGGACAACAAGGTGATCGGCCCCGAGGCGATCGGGCAGGTCGGCCGCGTGGCGCGCTCGGGCTGCATCCCGGTGGGCTACTACAAGGACGAGGTCAAGACCGCGCAGACCTTCCTCACCGTCGACGGCGAGCGCTACTCCGTGCCCGGTGACTTCGCCCGGATCGAGCCCGAGGGCAAGGTGCGCCTGCTCGGCCGTGGCTCCAACTGCATCAACACCGGCGGCGAGAAGGTCTACCCCGAGGAGGTGGAGATGGCGCTCAAGGCACACCCGGACGTCTACGACGCCCTCGTGGTCGGCGTGGCCGACGAGAACTACGGCCAGGGGGTCAGCGCCGTGCTCCAGCCGCGTGGCGACTCGCGCCCCGGCCTGGAGGAGGTGCGCGAGTTCCTGCGTCCCAGCCTGTCGGGCTACAAGCTGCCGCGCAGCCTGACGTGGGTCGACGAGATCCCGCGCAGCGCGACGGGCAAGGCCAACTACCCGGCCGCCAAGGAGATCGCGACCGCCGCCCTGGCCGGGGGTGCGCGATGAGGACCCCGCTGTGCGAGGCGTTCGGCATCGACGTGCCGATCTTCGCGTTCACCCCGTCCGAGCACGTCGCTGCTGCGGTCTCCCGGGCCGGCGGGCTCGGCGTCCTGGGCTGCGTGCGCTTCAACGACCCCGACGAGCTCGACCGCACCTTGACCTGGCTCGACGACAACACCGACGGCAAGCCGTACGGCGTGGACGTCGTCATGCCCATGAAGGTGCCCACCGAGGGCAAGGCGGTCGACCTCCAGGCGATGATCCCGCCCGAGCACGTCGCCTTCGTCGACCGCACGCTCCAGCAGCTCGGGGTCCCGCCGCTTCCAGAGGGCGAGGGGCGTGAGGGCGTGCTGGGGTGGCTGCACTCCGTGGCCCGCTCCCACGTCGACATCGCTCTCGGCCACCGCCCGGTGCTCATCGCCAACGCCCTGGGCTCCCCGCCGGTCGACGTGATCGAGCAGGCCCACGAGGCGGGCGTGAAGGTGGCGGCGCTGGCCGGCGCCGCGAAGCACGCGATGTCCCACGTCGCCAACGGCGTGGACATCATCGTGGCGCAGGGGTACGAGGCGGGCGGGCACACGGGCGAGATCGCCTCGATGGTGCTCACCCCCGAGATCGTGGACGCCGTCGGCCCCGACGTCCCGGTGCTGGGCGCCGGCGGCATCGGCACGGGCCGCCAGGTGGCGGCCTCGCTGGCGCTGGGTGCGCAGGGCGTCTGGACCGGGTCGATCTGGCTCGGCACCGAGGAGTACCAGCACCTCAACACCAACCGCGGGATGACCGACGCCTTCATGGCGGCGACCAGCGCCGACACGGTGCGGACCCGCGTCTACACCGGGAAGCCCGCCCGGCTGCTGAAGACGAAGTGGACCGATGCGTGGGCGGCCGAAGGCGCGCCGGAGCCGCTGCCGATGCCCCTGCAGAACCTCCTGGTGTCGCAGGCGCACAGCCGGATGAGCGCCCACGGCGACCCCGAGGTCATCTCGATCCCGATCGGCCAGATCGTCGGATCGATGAAGAAGGTGCGTCCGGTGGCCGAGGTGATGGCCGACCTGGTGTCGGGGTTCGAGGCCGCTGCCGACCGGCTGCGCGAGATCCGCGGCTGAGGTCGCGCGGGCACGGCGTACCGTTGTCGTCGTGATCATCGACGTCTGGGGCGACCTCGCCCACCTCGACAGCTATCTGGGCAAGGTCGCTCTGGAGTCGGCACTGGCCGAGTGGGAGCACGGCGACGACGTGCAGGTCGTGTGGCACTCCTACCAGGTCGAGCGTCCGACCACCTTCGACGCGCACCGGCTCGTGCACCTGGCGACGGCGCAGGAGCGCGGCGACTTGCTGCGCGAGCTGATGATGAAGGCGTTCGTCACCGAGGAGGAGGCTCCCGGCGACCGTGCCGTCCTGGTTCGGCTGGCTGCCGAGGCGGGCCTGGACGCTGCGGCCGCCGAGGCGCTGCTGGAGTCCGACGACCACGGCTACGACGTCCGCGTCGACGAGGCGACCGCGGCGCAGATCGGCTTCACCGAGGTCCCGTACGTCGTCATCGACCGCAAGTACGGCGTGGGCGGGGCCCAGCCGAGCGAGACCTACACCGCGGCCCTGACCTACGCCCGAGACCACGCCGACGAGACGCCCGAGGAGCGGGCCTCCGCGGGCTGTGGTGGCGGTGGCTGCGGCAGCTGCGCCTGCGGCGCCTGACGAAGGGGCGAGGCCTCAGTCGCGCAGCCGGGCCGCTGCCTCGGCGATCACCTGGACACTGCCCGGCGTGGGGACCCACGGAGCGCCGAGCGCGTCTCGTCGCTGCTGACCGCCGAACCGCGGGATCACGTGCAGGTGGAAGTGGAAGACCGTCTGCCACGCAGACTCGCCGCAGCAGTTGAGCAGGTTGACCCCGTCAGCGCCCAGGCGTTCCTGCGCCCGTCCGGCAAGGCGGCGTGCCATGAGCGTGACCGCCACGAGGTCTGCCTCCTCGACCTCGACGAGGTCTCGGGAATGGGTCCTCGGCACCACAAGCAGGTGGCCGTCAGTCACAGGATTGATGTCCATGAAGGCGATGGCGCGCTCGTCCTCCGACACGCGCTCGGAGGGCAGGTCGCCGCGCACGATCGCGCAGAACACGCAGTCGGTCCCAGCACTCATGCGCAGCACCGTACGCCGTGCCCGATCGCCCTGATGCTGCAGCGACCACTCCGTCGCACCCCGTGCCGGACGCGTGACGAGGGGGCCGCTGGAGCGACCGCTGCGTCGCACGTCCCGGTCAGTGTGTGCAGGAGTGGTCGGGGAGCACGGCGGTGCAACCGGGTTGCCGGTGGCCTCACCCTTCGGCAGGCTGCTGGCCGTGGACATCCCGCGCATCTTCACCATCCGCGAGAGCACTCACCGCATCCACAATCCCTTCACCCCGGTGCAGCTCGCCGCCGCCGCCCTGGGTGAGGGGCTGCGCCTGACCCCGGGCGCAGTGGTCCTCGACCTCGCGAGCGGGTCCGGCGAGATGCTCTGCACCTGGGCGCGTGACCACGGCATCGGCGGGACGGGGGTTGACCTCAGCAGGGTGTTCACGCAGCAGGCGCGGTCACGTGCCGCTGAGCTCGGGGTCGTGCTTCTCCGCAGCCTGCGGCCCGGTGCCCTGATGCTGGTCGGTGAGCCACATTGGCGCCATGAGCCGCCGGACCAGGACACCGTCGAGGCGTGCCACGCCACCAGCAGGGATGACTTCCGGCTGAGCTCGCCACCGAACCGGCCGGGTACGCGCGGTACACCCGTGAGTACCTCGGCTGGGGCGTCTTCGCGCTGATGGACCGCTGAGCCTCAGCCCGCGAGCGCGCGGCCGATCGCACGGGCGTGCGCCGTGGCGCCTCCGGTCGTCAGCTCCCAGCGCTTCGCCGCCGTGAAGTAGCGGTGGGCCTCGCCGTCGAGGTCGATGCCGACGCCACCGTGGACGTGGACCGTGGTGTGGGCGATCACGTGGCCCGCGTCGGCGGCCCACAGGGCCGCGGTCGCCAGCTCGGTCGTGGCGTCGAGGCCCTGGTCGAGCCGCCACGCTGCCTGCCAGAGGGTGAGCGACTGGCCCAGCGTCTGGATGTAGCCGTCGGCGAGGCGCTGCCCCACGGCCTGGAACGTCCCGATGGGCCGGCCGAACTGCTCGCGGGTGCGGGCGTAGCCGGCCGTCAGGCGCAGTGCGCCCTCGGTCACGCCGAGCTGCACCGCGCAGGTGCCCAGCAGCAGGAGGTCGTGGAGCCGGCGTACGGCGTCCGTGCCGGTGGCGACCCGGTCGAGCGGGACGCGGGTGTCGAGCTCCACGCGTCCGACCACGGCCCCGTCGGGAGTGTGCTGGGGCGAGACCGTCACCCCGTCGTCGTCCGCGCGCACCAGCACCACGACGGGCCCATGGGGGGAGTTTGCGGTGACGACGAAGGCGTCGAGGTGCGGGGCCGCGTCCACGAGGGTCTTCGTGCCCCGGACGTGCCAGCCCTCGCCCTCCCGCTCCGCCGTCGTCGTCGGCGTTGCAGGCAGCCACTCGAAGTCCTCGGACACGGCGGCACCCAGCAGCGCCTCCCCGGCGACGGCCCGTGGGAGCCAGTGGCTCGCGGTCTCCTCGGGCAGGGCCTCGCCGACCAGCGTGCTGGCCGCCAGGTGCGAGGCCAGCGGGACGGGCGCGACACGACGGCCTGCCTCGACCAGCACCCGGCAGGCGGTGACGAGGTCGAGTCCACCGCCGTCGTGTGCCTCCGGCACCGACAGGCCGAGCAGCCCCGCATCGGCGAGGCGCTGCCAGAGGTCGGCGTCGAAGCGGTCCCCGGAGGCCTCGACCGCCTTGAGCCGTTCGGGGGTCGCGTGATCGGCGAGGATCCGGTCCGCCAGGGCAGCCGCCTCGTCGGACTCGGGGGAGAAGGTGAAGTCCATGGTCGTGCTCCTTGTCTCAGCGCTTGGCGGCCGGCAGGCCGAGCGCGACGTAGCCGATGATGTCGCGCTGGATCTCGTTGGTGCCGCCGCCGAAGGTCATGACGAGCGAGGACCGGAAGTAGCGCTCGAGGCGACCGGCCAGCGCGGCGCCGGGGGAGTCGGCGGTGACGAGCGAGCCAGGACCGACGACCTCCATCAGCGACCGGTAGACCTCGGTGGCCAGCTCGGAGCCGTACACCTTCGTCGCCGACGCGTCGGCGGGGGAGAGATCGACGCCGGCGTCCGCCTGGGAGGCGAGGCGCCAGTTGAGCAGGCTGAGCATCTCCGCCCGCGCGTGGGCCCGGCCCAGCAGCACCTGCACCCACTCCTGGTCGATCACGCGGCGCCCGTCGGTCAGGCGGGTGTCCCGTGCCCAGTCGCGCACCAGTCCGATCGAGTGCACGAGGGGTGCGGCGCTCGTCAGTGCGACCCGCTCGTGGTTGAGCTGGTTGGTCATCAGCGACCACCCGCCGTTGAGCTCGCCCACCAGGTTGTCGGCAGGGACCCGTACGTCGGAGTAGTAGGTCGCGCTGGTGTGGACGCCTGCGACGGTGTGCACGGGGGTCCACGACACGCCGGGGGCGTCGGCAGGCACCAGGATCATCGAGAGGCCCTTGTGGCGCGGCAGGTCGGGGTCGGTCCGACAGGCCAGCCAGAGCCAGTCGGCGTACTGGATGAGCGAGGTCCACATCTTCTGGCCGTTGATCACCCACTCGTCGCCCACACGCACCGCGCGCGTGCGCAGGGAGGCGAGGTCGGTGCCCGACTCCGGCTCGGAGTAGCCGATGGAGAAGTGCAGGTCCCCCGCGAGGATCCGGGGCAGGAAGTAGTCCTTCTGCTGCTGGGTGCCGTAGCGCATGATCGTGGGCCCCACCGTGTTGAGGGTGAGGTACGGGATCGGGACGCCCGCCACCGCAGCCACGTCGGTGAAGATCAGCTGCTCGACCATCGAGCGGTCCTGCCCGCCGTACTCCTTCGGCCAGCCGATCCCGAGCCAGCCGTCGCGGCCCAGCTCCCCGATGACCTCCTTGTAGACCCCGGCGTCGCCGAACTCGCCGGTGGTGCCGGCCAGGGCGGCACGGCGCTCGGGGGTGACCAGGGCAGCGAAGTAGTCGCGCAGCTCGTCGCGCAGGCGCGTCTGCGCCTCCGTCAGGGCGATGTGCATCAAGCCTCCATGGGAGCGTGGTGGGCAGGGGCGGGTGGCACCCGGTCCGGAAAAACTATAACCTGTTCTACATTGGCCCGGCAGTGGTCACGGACCAGCACCCGAATGTGGAGGCCCACGATGACGAACCTGCAGCAGAGCTCGCGCCAGCTGGACCTGGGCGACACCCCGACACGCTTCGCCCGCGGGTGGCACTGCCTGGGGCGCGAGGTGGACTTCGCCGACGGCAAGCCGCACGCGGTCGAGGCCTTCGGCGGCAAGCTCGTGGTGTGGTCGGACAGCCAGGGGCAGCTCCACGCCCTCGACGCCTACTGCCGCCACATGGGTGGCGACCTCACGATGGGCACGGTGAAGGGCGACGAGGTCGCCTGCCCGTTCCACGACTGGCGCTGGGGCGGCGACGGCAAGTGCAAGTCGATCCCGTACGCCCGTCGGGTGCCGCTCCGCGCCAAGACGCAGCGGTTCACGACCGTCGTGCGCAACGGGCTCGTCATGATCTGGCACGACCCCGAGGGGTCGGAGGCCGACATGGACGCACTGCCCCCGGTGCTCGAAGGCGTGGGCACCGACCGCTACACCGACTGGACGTGGAACGTCCTCGACGTCCCCACGGCGCACTGTCGCGAGATCGTCGACAACGTCGTCGACATGGCTCACTTCTTCTACGTGCACTTCGCCTTCCCCACGAACTTCCGCAACGTGTTCGAGGGCGACAAGGCCAGCCAGTTCATGGAGTCCACGGGCCGCCCGGACAAGCAGGAGGAGGGGTACGGCGACGAGGACCTCGTCCTGAAGTCCGAGGCCACGTACTTCGGTCCGTCGACCATGGTCAACTGGCTCGAGACCGACTACAAGGGCTTCATCACCAAGGTCATCCTGATGAACTGCCACGTGCCGACCGGCCCGAACTCGTTCAAGCTGCAGTTCGGGCTGTGCGTCGAGAAGCCCGAGGGGCTCGACGAGAAGACCGTGAAGTACATCGGCGACAAGTACACCCAGCTGTTCGGTGACGGGTTCATGCAGGACGTCGAGATCTGGCTCAACAAGGCGCCCGTGCAGAACCCGCTCCTGTGCGAGGAGGACGGCCCCGTCTACCAGCTGCGGCGGTGGTACGAGCAGTTCTACGTCGACAAGGCCGACGTCACCGCCGAGATGACCGACCGCTTCGAGTTCGAGGTCGACACCACCAAGGCCAACGAGTACTGGCGCGCCGAGGTGGAGCAGAACCTCGCCGCGAAGCGCGCCGAGGACGAGGCGGCCGGGAGGCCGGTCCACCACTGATGGCGTACATCACTCCCCGCGACCCGGAGACCCTCGAGGACCAGCAGCGCTACACGCAGGCGCGGCTGGTCGAGGTGGCGTGCCTGGACTGCCTGGCCCACGTGCGCGTCAAGAAGAACAGCAACCACCACACCTCGATCCAGTGGACGCAGCAGGCCGTGACAGAGTGCGCTGAGTTCACACGCATGGCTGCCAGCCCCGAGGGTCGCAGGGTCTACGCCCACTGCCCGCGCCTGGCTGCCAGCATCGAGCACGCCGTCCGCGACGGCGACGTCACGATCGGAGCCGAGGATGGCTACTGAGGAGTCCTTCCTCCTCGACGTCCGGGAGGTACGCCAGGAGACCGCCGACGCGGTGTCCGTGGTGTTCGAGGTCCCTGCCGAGCACGAGGAGACCTTCGCCTTCAAGCCGGGCCAGTTCCTGACCCTGGGCGTCCCCTCCGACCAGACCGGGCTGGTGGCCCGCTGCTACTCCATCTGCGTGCCCCCCGGTGAGCCCCTGACCGTCATGGTCAAGAGGACGGTCGACGGGTACGCCTCCAACTGGATCAACGACAAGCTCGTGGTCGGCGACTCCGTCAGGGTGCTCCCGCCGGCGGGCATCTTCACCCCGAAGTCCCTGGATGCGGACCTGCTGCTGTGGGCGGGGGGCTCCGGCATCACCCCGGTGCTGTCCATCCTGCGCACGGCGCTGGCCCAGGGCACCGGCAAGGTCGTGCTCTTCTACGCGAACCGCGACCAGGACTCGGTGAT
Source organism: Nocardioides sp. (assembly GCA_021166815.1). GTDB lineage: Bacteria > Actinomycetota > Actinomycetes > Propionibacteriales > Nocardioidaceae > Nocardioides. Next base: position 937 of record JAJPEO010000278.1, on the reverse strand, counting down.
CTTCGGCGACCAGCTCCGCACGCTGGCGGCGGAGCACCCCGAACGCCTGCAGGTGGTGCACTGGCTGGAGTCGGTGCAGGGACTGCCGAGCCAGGAGCAGCTGCGCGCGTTCGCGGCGGCGTACGCCGACCGGACCTCGTTCTGCTGCGGCCCCGCGCCCTTCATGAAGCTCGTCTCCGACGCCCTGCGCTCCCTCGACTTCCCGCGCGATCGCCGCCACCAGGAGAAGTTCGTCTCGCTCGGTGGCAACCCCTTCGGCGACGTCGAGGAGGTGCTGGCTGCCCAGGCCACGCTGGCGGAGGCCGACGACGCCGACGAGGCCGACGAGGCACCGGCCGCGCCGGCCTTCGCCGGACCTGTCGCGGTCGAGGTCGAGCTCGACGGCACCCACTACGCCTTCGACGACTGGGACGGCAAGGAGCCCCTCCTGGTCTTCCTCGAGGGCAAGGGTGTCCCGGCGCCGTTCTCGTGCCGCGAGGGGGAGTGCAGCGCATGCGCGTGCATGCTGCTCGAGGGCGACGTCGCCATGGACCGCAACGAGGTCCTCGAGGCCGAGGACCTCGCCGACGGCATCCGGCTCAGCTGCCAGGCGCGTCCGCTCACCGAGAAGCTGCGGATCACCTACAACGGGTGAGCCGTGCGGAGCATGGGGTCAGTAGCCCACGTTCAGCATCACCACGAAGGCGACGAGCATCAGGGCGACGAGTGCCATGCCCACCTTGGCGAGCGCCTCGTGCCGCGCAGCCGGCACCAGGAGCCACACCAGCGGTGCGCCGAACAGGGCGACCGGGATGCCGGACGTCATCACGATGCGGACCCACTCGGGCGGGTCCATCGAGTCGGTGAAGCTCAGCATGCCGGTGAGCGTGGCGGAGACCGCGCCGAGCACTCCCAGCACGGCGATCGCCCACGCAGCACTGCTGGGCCCCTTGTGGGC
>JAJPEO010000256.1 GCA_021166815.1 Nocardioides sp. | reverse complement strand
GACCGCGCCGGGCTCGCACGGCGCGCGTGGCTGGCGGCCTCGCTGCGGGCACTGCCGTTCGCCGACCGGCTCGTGGTGCGGCTCGGCGACCCCGCCCGGGTCCTGCCGGAACTGGCGGCGGAGGTGTACGCCGGGTCGGTGCACGTCAGCGCCGAGACCACGCCGTACGGCGCCCGGCGCGACGAGCGGGTCCGACAAGCGCTCGAGCGCGTGGGTTTCGACTGGGTGGCCACGGGGTCGCCGTACGCCGTCTCGCCGGGGCGGGTCCGCACCGGCGAGGGCACCGGCTTCAAGGTGTTCACCCCGTTCGCCCGGGCCTGGCGCGAGCACGGCTGGTGGGGTCCGGCGCAGTCGTGGCCGCCTGAGACCGGCGAGGTGTCGTGGGCGTCGGCCGCCTCGGACGACAAGGCGCTGGCCCTGCTCGACCAGGCGCTCTCGGACAACGAGGTGGACCTGCCCGTGGCGGGTGAGGAGGCTGCGCTGGCGGCCTGGGAGGACTTCCTCGCCGACGGCCTCGACGACTACGACGAGCGCCGCGACCGCCCCGACCTCTCCGGCACGTCCCGCCTCTCGCCGTACCTCAGCGTCGGGGCCATCCACCCCCGCACGCTCCTGGCGGACCTGGCCGGCGTGGGCTCGCCCGGGGCCGAGCGGTTCGCCACGGAGCTGGCGTGGCGCGAGTTCTACGCCGACGTCCTGCACCGCGAGCCGTCGTCGGCGTGGGCGGACCTGCGCGACCTCGGCCTGTCGTACGAGGACCCGGGGCCACTCTTCGACGCGTGGCGGGCCGGCCGGACCGGGTTCCCGATCGTCGACGCCGGCATGCGCCAGCTCGCGGCCACCGGCTGGATGCACAACCGCGTGCGCATGATCGTCGCCTCGTTCCTCACCAAGGACCTGCACGTGTGGTGGCCGCACGGCGCGCGCCACTTCATGGAGTCGCTCGTCGACTTCGACCTCGCCTCCAACAGCCACGGCTGGCAGTGGGTCGCCGGCACGGGCACCGACGCGGCGCCGTACTTCCGCGTCTTCAACCCGACGCTCCAGGGCCTGCGGTACGACCCGTCGGGCGACTACGTCCGGCGGTGGGTGCCGGAACTCGCGGGACTGGCGGGCGCGGAGGCCCACGAGCCCTGGCGGCACGGCGGCGCGCCGGGCTATCCCGACCCGGTCGTCGACCACGCCGTCGAGCGCAAGGAGGCGCTGCGCCGGTGGGAGGAGCGCAGGTAGGGGGTCAGGCGGTCGGGGCCAGCGCGTCGGGGAGGTGCTGCGCGAGGTCGTCCGGGTCGTCGTACACGTCCCGGGCGCCGGCGTTGCGCAGCTCGGCGTCGCTGATGCCTCCGGTGCGGAGCCCGAGGCAGCCGATCCCCGCGCGGCGGGCGGACTCGACGTCCCACACGGTGTCGCCGATCATCACGGCGTCGCTGGTCCCGGCCCGCTCGAGCGCGACCTGGACGATGTCGGGGGCCGGCTTGCTGGTGCCCACGTCGTCCCCGGTCACGACGGCGGCGAGCAGGCGGGCCTCGCCGACGACCTCGAGCATGCGCTGCACCTGGTCGCCGGGGGAGCTGCTGGCCAGCACCGCCTGGTGACCGGAGTCGGCCAGCCGCTGCAGCAGCGCGTCGGCGCCCGGCAGCGCGCGCACGTCGCCGATCAGGCGCCAGAACGCCTCGTCGTGGAACCGGCGGACCTCCTCGCCCACGGTGTCCTCGACGTGGTCGTTGGTGACGGCCGCGACGAGCCGGTCGCCGCCCATGCCGATGGCCCGGTGGATCCGCCAGGCGGGCACCTCGAGCCCCACGTGCAGGAAGGCGCCCCGCCACGCTCGCACGTGCTCGTACACGGAGTCGACCAGGGTGCCGTCGAGGTCGAGGACGACGGTGTCGGTGTGGTTCATGTGCCTCGTCGGGGTCGTGAGTGGGACGTCAGTGGTTGCGAAGGGCCTCGATGAGCTCGTCCTTCGACATGGAGGAGCGACCCTCGATGTCGAGCTCGGCCGCGCGCTTCATCAGCTCGTCCTTGGTGCGGTCCTCGTAGTCCTCGGCGTCGCCACCGCGCTCACCCACGGCGGAGCGACCGTCGCGGGCCGCGGCGTTGGCGATGCGGGCTGCCTTCTCCTTGCTGGCCCCGTCGTCGCGGAGCGCCTCGTACACCTCCGGGTCCTTCACGGACGGCCCGGGATCTCTCTTCTTGTTGCTGGGCATGTCCTCGACCGTCGCACGCCCGCCGGGACGACGCACCACCCCGAGGGATGCACGCGGGCTCAGGACGCGTGTGAATCCTCCGCGACGGGCTCGTCGGCCTGGCGACGCTCGTCCCGCCTGTTGGCCCAGAGGCTGGTGGCGGTGGTGACGGCGAGCGCGGCCACGATGACGGCCAGCGAGGCCAGGGTCGGCACGGTCGGTACGCCCGCCCAGACGCCGTGGGCCCAGTGCAGGGCCAGCTTGACGCCGATGAAGGCGAGGATCACGGCGAGGCCGTACCCCAGGTGACGCAACTTGCCGAGCAGCCCCTCGAGCACGAAGTAGAGCGCGCGCAGCCCCAGCAGGGCGAAGGCGTTGGTGACGAACACGAGGTACGGGTCGCCGGTGATGCCGTAGACCGCGGGGACCGAGTCGATCGCGAACACCAGGTCCGTGCCGAGGATGGCCAGAACGACCAGGGCCAAGGGCGTCAGTGCCCGCCGCCCGGACTCGACGACGGTCATCCGCGTGCCCTGGTAGTCCTCGGTGACCGGGAACCAGCGCCGGGCCAGCCGGACGATGCGGAGCTCGTTGACGTCGACCTGGTGGCCGCCCTGGCGGGCATCACGCAGCACGGCCCAGGCGGTGACGAGCAGCACGACCCCGAAGATGAGGAACATCCAGGAGAACCGCGCGATCAGCGCGGCGCCCAGGGCGATGAACAGTCCGCGCATGATCAGCGCCCCCACGATCCCGATCAGCAGCACCCGCTGCTGCAGGACCCTCGGCACCGCGAACGAGGTGAGGATCAGGATGAAGATGAACAGGTTGTCGACCGAGAGCGACTTCTCGACCAGGTAGCCGGTGTAGTACTGCAGCCCGATCTCGGAGCCGTGGGCGTTCCACACCCAGAGGCCGAAGACCAGCGGCAGGGCGATGTAGAAGACCGACCAGCCGACGGCCTCGCGCAGCGACACCTCGTGCGGGCGGCGGGTGATCAGGAAGTCGAGCCCGAGCAGCGCGACCACGCCGGCGATGGTGAGCCACCACAGGGTGGGGTCGGCGATGGTGGTGATCGTGGGCGCGGTCGCGACCTCGGCGAACGGGAGCGTCGTGGAGCCGTACATGGGAGCCTCGCATCGTGAGATGACGTCGAGGTCTCCTTCACCCCACGGGTGGGGCGTGCGCCGGGCGGGGCATGGGCCCCACGCAATGTCCGGTCACAGCTTCGGGAAGTACTCCCCTCGGGGCGAAAGGGTACGGGGTCAAAAAAGTCCTGGTCAACCTCGGGACGCGGTCCGGAGTCGACTGTCGGTGTGCGCGGCTAGTCTCGCGCCGAGGTCACGAGCCCCACCCGCACGCCTCCGGACGTGGGTGGGCGGCAACCGCGTCACCCGGCACGGTGCCTTCCGGAGAAGACCCGGGCCCAGGCATTCGCCTGTGGTCAAGCCGGGCTCGCTGGTGCGGGCTCCCTGCCGAAGGAGTACGTCGTGATCGAGCACGTCGCCAGGTCCCACACACCCTGTCCCACGAATGGCTGCGCGGTCTACCGGGCGGGCCACCTGATCCACGTGATCCACGCCAGGCGCATCGGGCAGACGCCGTGGGGGTGGCGCGACGGCGTGGTCGTCGAGATCGAGGGCCAGGAGTTCGTCCTCGCCTACCTGGAGCAAGACGCGGATCCGATCGTGGCGTGGCACCACCGGCCCTGGCTGTTCGCCGGGTTGACGGCGGGGGAGCCGGTGCGCGTGCATGAGGAGCACGGCGTGGTGGGCACGGCGTCGGGGTGGTTCTCGGCGGTGATCACCGGCGGGATCGGCCCGGTGGCGACGCCGGCCGAGCCCGGTCTCTGGGCACCCGAG
>JAJPEO010000242.1 GCA_021166815.1 Nocardioides sp. | reverse complement strand
CCGGGGGCCTGTCTCCACCATTTTTCCCCCCCAAATTCAACCCCTAATCCAAACCGGCTTTCCTTGTGTGTGCTTTGTTTTTCTTGGCCCCCCCGGGGGGCCGGGGCCCCGGTGGGGCCCCCGGACCGGGAACTGCGGAGGCGGCGGGATTTGAACCCGCGAGAGGTGATTAACCTCAACCCGCTTAGCAGGCGGGCGCCATAGACCGGACTAGGCGACGCCTCCAAGCCCGGCGCAGGACCGAGCGTCGACAGGCTACACAGCAGGGCGGTCCACCGCCCAATCAGGTCGCCCGTCGGACGGGGCCCTCAGAGCTTGCGGATGCCGTGGCCGCGCTGCAGGTGGGCCTGGATGTCGCGGACGAACTGCTCGCGGTCCACCGCGAGCATCTGGACCGGGATGGTGGTGGTGCGGCCGTCGCGCAGGCGCAGCACCACGACCGGCGCGCCTGCCACCGTGTCGGTGACGGCGTCCTCGACGTCGGTCCAGCGGGCGGCGTCGGTGCCGACACCGCGGACCCACTGCACCTTGTAGCCCTCCTCGCTCAGCCGCACGACCCAGCCGCGGCGCTGGTGGAGGACCGCGGCGGCGACGAAGGCGAGCAGGCCGATCACCAGCGGGATCACCAGCACGACCGAGTGGAGGTCGAGGACGATGACCAGGCCCGTCGCGACGAACACCATCACGGCGATGCCGATCAGGACGCCACCCAGCAGGCGGGCGGCCACGGCGGGGGCGAGTCGATAGTCGGACGGCACGCAGTGATTTCACCACGCCAGCGAGCGCCCGTCGCCACCGGGCCTTGTCGTGATCCACATCACAGGTCAGACTGGCAAGCCCCTCGACCCACGGGTCCGTCCGCACCTTCGGAGGCAGCCATGACCACGAAGAGAGACAACACCGCGGTCCAGAACCTCGCTGAAGCCCTGCTCATCCGTCCGCGCGCCGAGTCCGACCTCGGCCGGTGGCGGTGGATGGTGCGCCAGCGGATGGTCGGCGTACGGGACGCGCTGACCAACGAGACCGGCATGCCCGTCGACGGCTCGCTCTCGTCGCGCCACGGCGCCGCGCAACGCGAGCGCGCCCTGCTGCTCACCCGCCTCAGCACCCTCGGCCCGCAGGTTCTCGAGGCCCCCGACCCCGATCCGGTGCGGGAGGAGCTCAAGCGGCTCGTCGGGGACATCCGCCACCACCTGCAGCGGCGCAACGACATCGCCTGGGACGACGTCCAGCAGGAGATCGGCGGCTCGGAGTAGGCACCCTCTAGACTCCTGCGCGTGCTGCTCCCTCGGGACGCGGTGCGAGGAGGGGTGCCGGAGTGGCCGATCGGAACCGCCTTGAAAGCGGTCGTAGGGAGACCTACCGCGGGTTCGAATCCCGCCCCCTCTGCTGCGCCACGTGGCCCCATCCGGCGATGGGGCCCCGTGGCGTTCAGGCCGGACTCAGCGACGGGTGCGGACCGTGGAGGAGCGCAGGGTCTTGCCGGCGTAGCTGACCTTCACGCGGTACTTCCCGGCCTTCGGTCCCGCCTTCATCCGGGCCTTCCCGCCGCGCACGGTGGCCCAACGGACGACCTTCTTCTTCCCCGGGGTCTTGCCCTTGCGGATCCACACCGCCTTGACCCGTTCGCCCGGGGCGATGTCGATGGTGCGTACGACCATCGCCTTGTTGGCTCGCACGCGGGCGGGCAGTCGACGCACCCTGGCCCGCATCGCCGGCCACGCGCCGACGTAGTCGCGCACGTAGGTGAAGTTCCAGCAGCACGCGGGGTCGGCGCTCAGGCCCCGGTCATAGCCCAGGAAGCTGACGTGCTGGCCGTCCCCGCTGATCCCTCCGCTGTAGGAGACCGCCGTGGACTGCGCGCCGTTGGTGCCGATGCTGGCCCGCGTCACGACACCGGTGTGGGCGTCGAACCGGAACACGTCGTAGAGGCCGTTGGTGTCGCCCGGCACCAGGTCCGCGGCGCGGGAGTGGAAGATGACGTAGCGTCCGTCGGCGCTGATGTTGGGCGCGATCGACTCCTGGCTGGCACTGGCACCCGCGGGAGTCCGGCTCGCCAGGAAGTGCTGGCCCGTGGCCAGGCTGGTCAGGAAGACGTCCTTGGCGTCGTTGGCGTCGCCGGGGACGATGTCGTTGTCGGGTGACTCGTAGGCCACCCACTGACCGTCCGCGCTGATGGTCGCGTAGCGCGCTCCGTCCTCGTTGCCGGCGACCCGGACGGTGAAACCGCCGGCGCGGTCGCGCAGGAAGATGTCCGGGTCGAGGTTGTGCGCGTCCGGCGTCACGTCCGAGTCCAGTGAGCTGAAGAGGACGCGGCTCCCGTTGCCGCTGACCGAGACGTAGGTGCCGGTGACCACCGAGCGCGGCAGCCCGTCGCTCCCGAGGCTGACCAGCTCGGTGGTGCCCGTGGCCCTGTCGTGGAGGAAGGCGCGGGTGGTGTTGACCGTGATTCCCGGGGCGAGTGCCGCGTCGCTGACGAAGGCGACGTAGCGTCCGTCGGCGCTGATCGAGGGGTTGGTGCTCCCGTGGTCGCTCACGCCCTGGGCCCCGCTGCTGGTGACGCTGACCCGGGTCGTGGTCCGGGTCACCCGGTCGTGGACGAACACGTCGTGGTTGGCGTTGGTGTCACCGCCCACCAGGTTGCTCGCTTCCGACTCGAAGGCGACGTAGCGTCCGTCGGCGCTGATGGACGGGTTCAGGCTGGTGCTGTTGCCCTTGCCGCCCGACGAGGGCCGCGACACCAGCTCGGTGGTGCCCCGCATCCGGTCGCGCACCAGCACCTGCCAGTCCAGCTGGGCCTGACCCGGTGCCAGGGGGGCGGAGGCGGCGAAGGCGACGAACCTGCCGTCCAGGCTGAGGTGTCGCCGCTCGCTGTGGGTGTTCTTGCCGCCGTCTCCACCTCCGCCCGGCGGGAAGCCGCCGGTGCGGATGCTCACCCGGTCGGTCAGCGCGGAGTCGGCGTGCGCGGCGGCGAGGGGGGTCAGGGTGGCTGCTGCCACGGCGAGGGTGGCGGCCCAGACGAGGGGGCGGCGAGGACGGAGGAGGGACATGACAGCTCCTTGGGTCGGTCGAGCCCGAGACGTGGGTGGCAACCTAGGCGTGGAGGATGAAAGGAATCTGTCAGTCGCCACGCGGGTCCGGGGCGGGGGCCAGGCCCAGCTCCGACATCGCAGCCAGGTACGTCGTCCAGGCCTCCTCGGCCTTCGCCGGCGAGCCGACCCGAGCGAGGTCGGCGACGAGCCCGAGGTGGGCCTGCTCGTCGAAGGGGTCGAGCTCGAGGAGCTGGCGGCGCCGGCCGGCTGCTTGCGCCCAGTCCCCGGTCAGGGTGCACTGTGTGACCCGGGTCGTCAGGAGCTGACGGGCTGCCAGGTCCACCGCATCGCGGAGCGGCCGCGCCCAGGCAGCATCCGGTTCGTCCCCGAACGCCGTCCCGGTCCAGCAGGCCAGCGCCGCGCTCACCGACTCCGGAGCGGGTGCCGGTGAGGCCAGGGCGAGACGCGCCGCCTCGAGGAACGTCTCGGCATCGACCCGCACGACGTCGATCCTCAGCCGCAGGGACTGGTCCGACAGGGTGACGAAAGCGCCCAACGAGTGCTGCTGCTGCGGGTCCAGGGCGCGACGGACGGCCCGCAGCGCCACCGAGAACCGGTTGCCCAGGACGGCCGGGTCCTCGCCGGGCCACAGCTCCTCGAACACCTCGTCCCGGCGCACCAGCCCCCCGCGACGGGAGACCAGGAGCTTGAGGAGACGTCGGGCCCGCCGTGAGGACCACGTCGCCGGGGAGCCGTCGGCCCCGATGACCTCGAAGCCGCCCAGCACGCGCACCACGGGCCCGCCCGCAGGGGCGGCCGGTCGCCGTCGGAGCTCCTCGAGCCGCTGCGCGGTCCCGGTCAGCCGGGTCGCGAAGACCGACAACCCGTGGCTGCGGGCGACGATGCCCGCCTCGGCCAGCAGCCCGCCGGCGCGCTCGATGTCCGCTGCCGTTGCGCGGTCGTCGTCGAGGAGGGTGTCGGCGAGCCACAGCTGCGCGTCGACCAGGAACGGCCGCGCCGGCAGCTGCGCGGTCTGGTCGACCGCGGCCTGGAAGTGGGCCAGGGCTGCCGGGCGGTCCCCCACCCGTGCGGCCAGGGCGCCGAGGACCCGGCTGATCGAGCCGAAGACCCCGGCACCCATCGCGATCGGCACGACCCGCCCGGCGTACGGGGCCAGCACCTCCAGATGGCGCTCGGCCTGGTCACGGGTGCCCAGGGCGGCGACCACGTCGCCCATGGTCAGCCAGATGAGCAGGGTGTGCTGGGTGGAGGGCACCTGCCCGGGGTCGACGAACCGGCTGAGATAGCCGCGCGCGGCATCCAACCGCCCGGTCAGCAGCGCGACCCAGGCCAGCACGCCCGGCCACAAGGGGTCGTGGGGCTCCGCGTGCAGCCGATCGAGGTAGGCGTCCTCGAGCTCGCCGAGCCGGCCCTGCATCCAGCGAGCGACGCCGAGCTGGCCGAAGAGCACCCCCACGCCGTCGGGATCGCCGAGCTCGTCCGCCGCCTCGGCGCACTGCATGGCCAGCTTCTCGACCGTGTCGGCGTCACCCTCGAGCATGGCCCGCATGGCGTGGAACCACTGCCAGTGCCGACGGAAACGGGCCAGCCCGAGCGAGACGATCTCGGCCCGTTGGACGGGAAGGAGCCCGTCCAGCTCCTGCAACCGCCCGGCCTCGAGCAGTGCGCACTTGAGCAGGAACCGTCCGTGGATGCCGAGCTCGGGGGCCTTGGCGGTCGAGGCCAGGGAGACGATCTCGGCGGCCGTCTCGAGGCGTTGGGACAGCGTGGCCGGCCCCAGGTCGCAGACCTGCTGCGCCACCAGGGCCCGCCCCAGCGCCCAGGGGTCACCCAGCCGGCGGGCCATCGCGACGCCCTCGTCCGCGTGCCGCTTCGACTGCTCCACGTCGATCCCGGCCAGGGCGCCGGTGCCGAGCTGGGCCAGCAGCAGCACGCGTTCGACCGAGTCCTCCTCGGCAAGCCCTGCCAGGGCGGCGTGGCACAGGCGGAGCTGCGGACGGACCGTGTCGGGGTCGAGGTAGTACTCGATGTCGTGGCGAGCCACTGCCCTGGCGGCCAACCGCGGGTCTCCCAACCGGCGGGCCAGCTCGAGTGCCTCGCGGTAGGCGGGGTCCGCGGCGCGCGGCCCGGCCACGGCAGCGGTGGCCCCGGCCAGGCCGTACGCCGCGTCGAAGGCCGCTTCGGCGCAGTCGGGGAGTGCCCGAAGGATCTCCAGGGCCGCCCCGTGGTGGTGTTGAGCGGCCTCGTGGTCGAGCGACTCGGCGGCCAGGGAGGCAGCCGCCAGGTGGGCGGCGGCCGCCTCACGACGGTGCTCGGGCCCGGCCGCGGCCAGGTGGTGGGCCACCTCGCCCGGTGTGGCCGTGCGCTCGAGGACGACCGCGGCGGCCCGGGCGTGCAGCCGTCGGGCTTCTCCCGCAGCGGACTCCAGGGCCACCTGCGAGAGGATCGGGTGCACGGGCGTGGGCGAGTCGGGCTCCAGCCATCCCTGCGCAGCCAGCTCGCGAAGACGCCCCTCCAGGGTGTCGTGGGGCAGGTCCAGCGTGCGGGAGACCGAGTCCGCGTCCGCGTGGCGGCCCAGCACCGCCACTGCGGCGAGGGTCTCGCGCAGGTCGGCGGGAGCGGCGGCCAGGCGCTGGCGGATGAGCTCGAGCAGCAGGGGATCGGCCCCACCGTCCTCGCCCGCGCGCAACAGCGCCTGACGCAGGTGCAGGGGATTGCCGCGTGAGGCCTCCTGCAGGGCCCGTGTGTAGCGCGCCTCGCCCACCAGCGCACGAACCTCGGGAGCGGCCAGGCCCCCCACCGTGATCTCGCTCGCCATCTCCCGGACGGCTGCGAGCTGGCCCGTGACCGGCGCCGATCCGCCGGTGCGGAGGAGGCAGATCACCAGCAGGGGCAGGTCGTCGAGGGTGAGCCGCAGGAAGCGCAGCAGACGCAGCGAGCCGGGGTCGGCCAGGTGCAGGTCGTCGATGACCAGGGTCAGGGGCCGCTGGCCCGCCGCTCGCCGGATGCTGTCGGCCACCTGCTCGAACAGGCCGAGCTCGTCCGCGGCGCCGACGCGATCGTGGCTTCGGGGCGGTCCGCCGAAGAAGTCGACCAACCGCACCGCCTCCGGTCGGTCGAGCAGGCCGCGCAGCGTCTGGATCCAGGGCCACAGCGGTGGCACCGACCTGTCGTCCCAGCAGCGCGCCCAGGACGTCGGCTCGTCCAGGCGTGCGGTGAACTCGCGGACCAGTCGGGTCTTGCCGATCCCCGGCTCGCCGGACACGAGGGCCAGCTGCAGTCCGTGGTGGTGGCGGTCTCGCGCCAGGTCTCCCAGGGCACGCAGCTGTGCCTCTCGCCCCACGAATCCGCCGCCCACCCCCGTGATCGTAGGGTGCCGGAGGGCCGGCCGGGGCCGGATAGGCTCGACCGGTGACCGCTTCGAACCCGTGGTTCAGCTCCCCCGACGACGCCGTGCGACGCCTCGGGGAGGTCGGCTACCTCGCCGACACGCCCACGGCGCTCACCGCCTACCTCGCCGGCGCGCTCGAGAAGCCTCTGCTGCTGGAGGGGCCGGCGGGCGTCGGCAAGACCGAGCTCGCCAAGGCGGTCTCCCGCGCGACGGGCGCGGAGCTGGTCCGGCTGCAGTGCTACGAGGGTCTCGACGAGGCGCGGGCGCTCTACGAGTGGAACTACAAGAAGCAGCTGCTGCGCATCCAGGCCAGCCGCGGCGAGGAGACGTGGGACGCGACCCACGACGACATCTTCACCGAGGAGTTCCTGCTCACCCGCCCGCTGCTGACCGCGATCCGGCGCGACCAGCCGACGGTGCTGCTCATCGACGAGGTCGACAAGACCGACGTCGAGGTCGAGGGCCTGCTGCTGGAGGTGCTGTCGGACTTCCAGGTGACCATCCCCGAGCTCGGCACGGTCGCCGCGACCCGCCGCCCCTTCGTCGTGCTCACCTCCAACGCCAGCCGCGAGCTGTCCGAGGCGGTCAAGCGGCGCTGCCTCTTCCTCCACCTCGACTACCCCGACGCCGAGCGCGAGCGTGAGATCGTCACCCGCCAGGTCCCCGGGCTCGACCTCAAGGTGGCGACCCAGCTCGTCGACGTGGTGGTGCGCCTGCGCGACCTCGAGCTGAAGAAGGCTCCCTCGATCGCCGAGTCCATCGACTGGGCCCGGACCCTCATCGCCCTCGAGGTCGGCGACCTCGACGAGGTGACCGTCGCCCGCACCCTCGGCGTCGTGCTCAAGCACCACTCCGACCACGCCCGCGCGCTCAAGGAGCTCAAGCTGGCGGCACGGGGCTGACCCGATGAGCCTGCTCGACACCCACATCGGCTTCGTGGAGGCACTGCGCTCCGCGGGGTTGCCGGTGTCGCTGGCCGAGGGCCTCGACGCGATCGCGGCCCTGGAGCGCGTGCGCTGGCACGACCGGGAGACCGTACGTGCTGCCTACGCCGCCACCGTCGTCAAGCGGCAGCCGCAGCGCGTCACCTTCGACACGATCTTCGACATCTACTACCCCCGCATGGTGGGCGACGGGGCCGCCGCGGCGAGCGACGACGCGACCGAAGGGGAGCCGGGCGAGCACACACCCGTACGCGACAGCGGACCGGACCTGGCCCGTTTCCGCGAGGAGCTCGCCGAGGCGCTGGAGTCGGGGGACCAGCAGCGACTGGCCGCCCTCGCCGCCGAGGCCGTCGCCCGGTTCGGTGCGATGCCGGGGCGGGGCCCCGGCCTGTCGAGCTGGTCGGCCTACACCGCGCTCCAGCGGGTCTCGCCGGCGGAGCTGATGCAGCAGCTGGTCGACGGCCTGCTGGCCGACGGCGCCTCGGAGGAGGATGCCGAGCGGACCGCGGGACGCCGGATCGGCGGCTTCACGCGCCTGGTCGAGGACGACGCCCGTCGCCGCATCGCGGAGGAGAAGGGCCCCGAGCACGTGGTCAGGTCGACGGTCCGGCCGACGATCGACCGGCTGGACTTCCTCGCCGCCCGCCGCAGCGACCTGGACGAGATGCGCCGTGAGATCTACCCGCTGGCCCGCCGGCTGGCAGCGCGTCTCACCAAGGAGCACCACGCGGTGCGGCGCGGACCCCTCGACGTGCGGCGTACGGTCCGGGCGTCGATCTCGACCGGCGGTGTCCCGCTCACCACCCACCACCGTCCCAAGCGCCCGCACCGCACCGAGCTGGTCGTGCTCTGCGACGTGAGCGGCTCGGTGGCCAACTTCGCCCAGTTCACGCTGCTGCTGGTCTACGCGCTGCGCGAGGCGTTCGGCGGGGTGCGGGCGTTCACGTTCATCGACCACGTCGTCGAGGTCACCGACCAGTTCCGCCCCGGCGCCGATGTCGTCGAGGTGATGGAGTCGTTGTCGGCGAGCGTCTCGCACGCCGCGCTGTGGGGCCGCACCAACTACGGCCGTGCGTTCACCACGTTCGCCGAGCAGTACCCCGATGCCCTCGGCCCGAAGTCCTCGCTGCTCGTCCTCGGCGATGCCAGGTCCAACTACAGCGACCTCG
>JAJPEO010000228.1 GCA_021166815.1 Nocardioides sp. | reverse complement strand
CTGGCGTCGCGTCACTAGGCTGGGCGCATGGCCGAACGACTGGTGCACATCGTCGACGACGCGGAGGTGCACGCCGAGAACGGCGAGCTGACCCTCGTGTGCGTGCTGACGGGATTCCTCGACGCCGGGAAGTCGGCCGAGCTGGCTGCCCGACACCTGGCCGGGCTCTCGGACGGCAAGGTCGTGGCCACCTTCGACGTCGACTCGCTGCACGACTACCGCGCCCGGCGCCCGCCGGTGTCGTTCATGCGCGACCACTACGCCGACTACGAGGCTCCGCGGCTGGTCGTACGGGCCTTGCGCGACTCGGGCGGCACCCCCTTCCTGCTGGTCCACGGCCCGGAGCCCGACATCCGCTGGGAGGGCTTCGCCCGCGCGATGCGCGAGGTCGTGGAGCACTTCGGGGTCACACGGGTCGTGAGCCTGGGCGCGGTGCCGATGGCTGCGCCCCACACCCGACCCATCGCCATCACGCCCCACGCCAACCGTGCCGAGCTCGTGACGGGGACGAGCCCGTGGAGCAGCGAGCTGCGCGTCCCCGCGAGCGCGCAGGCGCTCCTGGAGATCAGGCTGGGGGAGTGGGGCATCGACATGCTCGGCTTCGTGGCCCACGTTCCCCACTACCTCGCGCAGATGGAGTACCCCCAGGCATCGCTCGCCCTCCTGGAGCAGCTGGAGCTGGGTGGCCGGCTGATGGTCGACCTCACCGAGGTGCGCAGGGCAGCCGAGGTGACAGAGTCGGAGATCGCCGACCACCTTGCCGCCCACGACGACGTCAGCGAGGTCGTGCGCGGGCTCGAGCTGCAGTACGACACCTTCCACGCCGCCGAGGAGGCCGGCAGCTCCCTGCTCGCCGGCGACGAGCCCCTGCCCACCGGTGAGGAGATCGGGCGGCAGTTCGAGCAGTTCCTGGCAGGACTCGACGAGGGCCCCGGCGAGAGCGACCCCGGTTGGGAAGGTCGCTGATGGCCGGCAGCGCCCAGGACCTGGTCGACCTGCTGGTCCTCGAGCAGCTCGACGTCGACCTCTACCGGGGGCGTCAGCCCCGTACGGAGCGGCAGCGCATCTTCGGCGGCCAGGTGGCCGGGCAGGCGGTGGTCGCCGCCACCCGCAGCTCCGATCCCGAGTTCGTCCTCCACTCGGTGCACTCCTACTTCCTGCGCCCCGGTGACCCGACGGTCCCGATCATCTACGACGTGGAGCGCATCCGCGACGGCAGGTCGTTCGTGACCCGAAGGGTGCTCGCCCGCCAGCACGGACGTCCGATCTACCACCTCTCGGCGAGCCTGCAACGGGTCGAGGAGGGCCTGACGCACCAGGACCGGATGCCCGACGTCATCCCGCCCGAGCAGGCCGTGCCCATCGTCGAGCTCGCCCGCCGCCGAGGGTCGGAGGCGACCCGGGAGTGGGAACGCGAGTGGTCGGCCCTCGACGCCCGCTACGTCGGCACCTCGGCCATGGGGCTCGAGCCCGACCCCGACCGCCCGGCGCGCGCCCAGCTGTGGTTGCGGGTCGACGGCCGGCTGGACGACGACCCGACGACGCACGTCGCGGCCTTCACCTACGCCAGCGACATGACGCTGCTCGGGGCTGCACTGACGCCGCACGGGGCCAGCATCATGTCGCCCACGATCCAGGCGGCCTCGCTCGACCACACGATCTGGTTCCACCGGCCCTTCCGGGCCGACGAGTGGTGGCTCTACGACCAGACCGCACCGTTCGCCGGGGGCGGGCGTGGCCTCGCCACGGCCAGGGTGTTCTCCCAGTCCGGCGAGCTCGTCGCCACGGTGGCGCAGGAGGGCTTGATCCGCGTTCGCGAGGACCGCGCTTAGCACTACATCGTTGTAATTCACTGGATTTCCTGTCGGCGTGTCGTCGCGGGGTTACGGTTGAGCGCTGCCGTGGCGTGTGTGACGCCAGTCGACTCGTGTGACAAGGACTCCCGTGCCCTTCCTTCCCCGCTTCTGGGCCCCTGCGGCCGCCGCCCTGGCCACGGGCCTGGTGGTCGCCGGCGCCCCGGCGTGGGCTGCCCCGATCGCCGACCACCACGTCCCGTTCCCCTGCGGGGAGACGTGGGTCGGCTCGACGCGGGCCGACCACAGCCCCAGCCCGCGGTCGGTCGACTTCAACCGCAACCCCGACGAGGGCGCGCCGGTGGTGGCGTCCGCGCCCGGGATCGTGACGACTGCCCAGGCCACGGCGAAGGGCGGCTACGGCCGCTGGGTCGTGGTCGACCACGACAACACCGAGTCCACCCTCTATGCGCACCTCGCCTCCGTCACCGTGGTGGTCGGGCAGCGCGTCGACCAGGGCATGATGCTCGGCACCGTCGGCAACAGCGGCAACTCGCGCGGAGCGCACCTGCACTACGAGCAGAAGACCGGCCGCGACGTGGTCCGCGCCTGGTTCGGCGGAGCGCGCTTCGTCTACGGACCCGTCACCTCGCGCAACTGCGTCGACGTCCCGGTCGCGGGCAACCTGGCCGGTGACCAGCGGGCCGAGGTCGCGGTGTTCCGCCGGACGAACCGGGCCACCTTCCGCGTCCAGCGACCGGGTACGACGCCGCTCGTGATCTCGTTCGGTCGCGGCTTCGAGGACCCGGTGGTGGGGGACTGGGACGGCGACGGTCGCACTGACGTCGGCGTCAGGAACGCGGGACGTCGGATGTTCCGGCTGAAGACACCCGGCGGCGTGGTCAAGATCCGCTTCGGGCGCGTCTCGGACCAGCCCGTCAGCGGCGACTGGGACGGGGACGGCCGCACCGACCTCGGCGTACGACGCTCCTCCGACGGCACCTTCTGGCAGCGGATGCCGGACGGCACCGCGACGCCGATCTGGCTGGGTGACGAGGACGACGTGCCGCTCACCGGCGACTGGGACGGGGACGGGCGGACCGACGTCGGTGTCTTCGACCCGACCTCCGCGATCTTCACGCTCCGCACCACGCTGGCCGACGGCCGTTCCGTGCTGGACATGCGCCAGTTCGGGCAGCCCGGTGATCTGCCCGTCGCGGGCGACTGGGACGCCAACGGCGTCACGGACCTCGGCGTCTGGACGCCCACCACGGCCACGTTCCGGCTCCAGCTGGCACCACAGCCCACCGCGGCGCGCACCGGGATCCGGAGCCACCGGTTCGGCAGGCCGCGCTGACCCCGAACGCCGGGGGTCAGGCGGGTGTCGCCCGGCCGACCAGGTGAGGCGCCCCGTCGCGCGGGCTCGTGAGGCCGAAGAGCTCACTGCCGTCGCGGCTCTCGTGGCTGAAGACCACGCTGCCGGGCAGGAGGACAGGCTTCTTGAACGCCACGTCGATGCTCACCGCGTCGGGCAGGCGGTTCTCCAGGGTCGCCACGCACCGTGCGAGGGTCCACATGCCGTGGGCGATCTGGCGCGGGAAGCCCAGCGCCTTGGCAGTGAGGGGGTACAGGTGGATGGGGTTGTGGTCTCCCGAGACGGCGGCATAACGACGTCCCAGGTCGGCGCCGAGCCGCCACGTCAGCGAGCCCGGGGCAGGGGGCGTCAGGTCTGGGCCGGGTGTGGGCTCTCCGGACACGGTCACGCCGCGACGCAGATACGTCGAGGTGGACTCCCAGACCACGTCCTCACCTGAGACCACCGTCGTGCCGAAGTCGACGACAGCGCCCTTGTCGTGCGCGCGGGGAGCGTCAACCCGCACCGACACGTCGAGCGTCTCGCCCACCCGTACGGGCCGGTGGCTGGTGATCCTGTTCTCCACGTGGACCATGCCCACGGCGGGCCAGGGGAAGCCCGGGTCGCTCATGAGTGCCATGTGCAGCGGGAAGGCCAGCATGTGGGGGTACGGCAGCGCGACGGTGTCCTTGCGCGGGAAGCCGCAGACGGCGGCGTAGCGCTCGGCC
>JAJPEO010000200.1 GCA_021166815.1 Nocardioides sp. | reverse complement strand
GGAGGTCGGGCTGGGCCGCCACGGGCGCCGGGTCCTGATGCGTCGGCCGCTGCGCCGCCACCGCAGCCGCGAGGAGCTGGTCGCCCACCTGCCCGAGCTGGACGCGAGCCCGCGCGACGAGGGCGTCGTGCGGTTGCTCGTGCGGCGCCCCGCGAGGGGGGAGCGGGAGGTGCTGGCCGAGGGGCGTCTGGACCTGGAGCTCGGGCTCGTCGGGGACGACTGGAGCCGGCGCTCGAGCCGGCGCACCCCCGACGGCTCGCCCCACCCCGACATGATGCTCAACGTCATGAACCACCGGCTCGTGGAGTTCCTCGCCCAGGACCCGGGGCGCGAGCCGCTGGCCGGTGACCAGCTCTACCTCGACCTGGACCTGTCCGAGGCGAACCTCCCCGTCGGCACGCTCCTGCAGCTGGGGGAGGACGGGCCGGTCATCGCCGTCACCGACCAGCCGCACACCGGCTGTGCTCGCTTCGTGTCGCGCTTCGGCCGGGAGGCCCTGGCGTTCGTCAACGGTCCCGAGGGGGCGCCGCGACGGCTGCGGGGACTGTGCGCACGCGTCGTGACGCCCGGGGTGGTGCGTGTCGGGGACGTGGTGCGGGTGACGCGCCCCGAAGCCCTGTGATCGACGTCTCTGCCCACGCAATGGACTTTCGTACTCGTCAGTAACCTCGGCTGCCATCCTTCTGCGCATGAGCGCCGTGACCTCTGACCGCATCACTGAGTCCCTCGTCCTGCCCTACCTCAACCACGCAGTACGCATGTACGAGTCCGGCTACGCGACCCGCGAGGACATCGACGCGGCCATGCGTTTCGGCTGCGGATACCCCGTCGGCCCGATCGCGATGGCCGAGGAGATCGGCCTGGCCGAGGTCCGTGACCGCCTGGCTGCCCGGTTCGCCCAGACCAACGACGAGCTGCACCGCCCTGCCGACCTCCTGGAGGCGTCGGTGGCCGGCGGCGGCGAGTCCCTGGCCGCGGCGCCGGGTGCCGGCGAGGCCCCCGGGACGCCCGAGCTCAAGCACGACATCTCGGTGGTCGGCGTCGTCGGCACCGGCACGATGGCCTCGGGCATCGTGCAGGTCTTCGCCCAGGCCGGCTTCGACGTGGTCTTCGTCGGCCGCTCCGAGGACAAGCTCGAGGGGGTGCGCTCCTTCGTCGCCGGCTCGCTCGACCGCCTGGTGAGCAAGGGCCGCATGGACGAGGCCGCCCGTGACGAGGTGCTCGCGCGCCTGCGTGGCACGACCTCGCGCGAGGACCTGGCCCAGGTCGACGTCGTCGTCGAGGCGATCGCCGAGGACCTCGTGGTCAAGCAGGAGCTCTTCGCCGACCTCGACCGCATCTGCAAGCCGGGTGCCATCCTCGCCACGACCACCTCGTCGCTGCCGATCGCGGAGTGCGCCAAGGCCACCAACCGCCCCCAGGACGTCATCGGCATGCACTTCTTCAACCCGGCGCCGGTCATGAAGCTCGTCGAGGTCGTCACCACCGACGCCACCGACGCCGACGTGGACGAGACCACCCGCGCGCTGTGCGCCCGGATCGGCAAGGTGGCCGTCTCGTGCGGTGACCGCGCCGGATTCATCGTCAACGCGCTGCTCTTCCCCTACCTCAACGACGCCGTCAAGCTGCACGAGGCGGGAGACACCATCGCCGACATCGACGCGGCCATCACCGCGAACGCCGGGTTCCCCATGGGCCCGTTCCAGCTGCTCGACGTCGTGGGCAACGACGTGTCGCTGGCGATCCAGCGCGAGCTCCACCGCGAGTTCGGGCACGAGGGCTTCGCCCCGGCGCTCCTCCTGGAGAAGGTCGTCGCCGAGGGCAGGCTGGGTCGCAAGGCCAAGCAGGGCTTCCACGACTACCGCTGAGGTGGGCGTGGAGGGCGCGGGCGGTGCTGGTCGGGGGGTCAGCATTCCGCCCGCGCCACCTATTTGGGATGCTTCGTGCATGAGCGACCGCACCCGTGACTTCTCGACCATCGGCATCATCGGCCTGGGCACCATGGGTGCCGGCATCGCCGAGGTCTTCGCCCGGCACGGCTTCGACGTCATCGGCATCGAGCTCAACGACGCCGACGTCGAGCGCGGGCGCCAGCACCTGACCAACTCCACCGGTCGCGCGGTCAAGCGCGGCAAGATGACCGAGGAGGAGCAGGGCGAGCTGCTCGGGCGCATCCGGTTGTCGACGTCGATGGGCGACCTGAGCGGCGCGGACCTCGTGGTCGAGGCGGTCGTGGAGTCGCTGGAGGTCAAGAAGGACATCTTCCGCTCCCTCGACGACATCGTCGGGCCGGACACCGTCCTGGCGACCAACACCTCCTCGCTCAGCGTCACCGAGATCTCGACGGCCACCAGCCGGCCGGGTCGGGTCATCGGCATCCACTTCTTCAACCCCGCCCCGGTGCAGAACCTCGTCGAGATCGTGCAGACGGTCGTGACCGATCCCCAGGTGCTGCATGACGTGCAGGACCTGCTGCACACCCTCGGCAAGAACCCGGTCGTCTGTGGCGACAAGGCGGGTTTCATCGCCAACACCCTGCTGTTCGGCTACCTCAACCACGCCGCGAGGATGTACGAGGGCAAGTACGCCTCCCGCGAGGACATCGACGCGGCCATGCGCTTCGGCTGCGGCTACCCCATGGGGCCCCTCGCGCTGCTGGACCTGATCGGGCTCGACACGGCGTACGAGATCCTCGACACGATGTACAAGCAGGGTCGCGACCGGCTCCACGCGCCGGCCCCGATCCTCAAGCAGTACGTCACCGCGGGGCTGCTCGGGCGCAAGTCGGGCCGCGGCTTCTACACCTACGAGGCTCCTGACAGCCCGGTGGTGGTCGCGGACGCCCACACCCCGTCGGCCGACGACGCTCCGCAGCTGCGCCACGACATCCGCCAGGTCGGCGTCGTGGGCACCGGCACCATGGCCTCGGGGATCGTCGAGGTCTTCGCCAAGTCCGGCTACGACGTGCTCTTCGTCGGCCGCAGCCAGGTCAAGGTGGACGGCGTCCTCGCCACCATCGCCCGCAACTTCGACAAGCAGATCCAGCGTGGCCGGGCGACCGAGGAGGCCAAGGCCGAGACCCTCGGGCGGGTGCGCGGCACGACGTCGCTCGACGACCTCAGGGACGTCGACCTCGTGGTCGAGGCGATCGCCGAGGACCTGGCGATCAAGACCACGCTCTTCGAGAACCTCGACGAGATCTGCAAGCCCGGCGCCATCCTCGCGACCACGACCTCCAGCCTGCCGATCATCTCGATGGCGAGGGTCACCAGCCGGCCGCAGGACGTGATCGGCATGCACTTCTTCAACCCGGCGACGATCATGAAGCTCGTCGAGGTCGTCTCCACGGTGTCCACCGACGAGGCGGTCACCGAGACGGTGCTCGCGCTCTGCGACAAGGTCGGCAAGGTCGCGGTCAAGTGCGGTGACCGCGCCGGCTTCATCGTCAACGCGCTGCTGTTCCCCTACCTCAACGACGCGGTGCGGATGCTCGAGGCGCACTACGCCTCGGCCGACGACATCGACACGGCGATGAAGCAGGGCTGCGCCCTGCCGATGGGCCCGTTCGAGCTGCTCGACGTGGTCGGCAACGACGTGTCGCTGGCGATCCAGAAGGAGCTCTACCTCGAGTTCCGCGAGCCCGGGTTCGCCCCGGCCCCGCTGCTGGAGCACCTCGTGACCGCCGGCTACCTCGGCCGCAAGACCGGCCGCGGCTTCCGCGACTACAGCAGCCGCTAGTCAGGCCTCGGCGACCAGCGCCGCCAAGCGGGCGCGGGTGCTGATGCCGAGCTTGCGGTAGATGTGGGTGAGGTGGGCGTCCACGGTGCGCGGGGAGACGTAGAGCTCCTCGGCGATCTGGCGGCTGGTGAGCCCACGTGACACGAGCACCGCGACCTGGCGCTCGGCCGGTGTCAGCGCGTCGAGGACGCTCGGGGGGGCCTCGCTCGTCAGGGCG
>JAJPEO010000179.1 GCA_021166815.1 Nocardioides sp. | reverse complement strand
GACTACGAGGGCGTCCTCAACGGCGACTACGACGGACCGACCTTCGCCCACGAGCCGCCACGCGACGTGGAGGACCTCCTCGAGGACCTCGCCACCACGGCGAGCCAGGACGTCCCCGACGGTGTCATCTCGATCCAGACCATCACCCACGCCGACGGCTCGGTGAGCCACATCGTCCAGCTCCCCGGCACCGACGACTTCATGTCCGAGGAGGCGATCCGCAACATGGGGTCCAACCTCAACCTGATCGCCGGCGACGACACCGCCTACGGACAGGCCATCGCGAAGGCGATGCAGGCGGCCGGCATCGACCCCGACGACCCGGTGATGCTGGTCGGTCACTCCCAGGGCGGGATGCAGGCCGCCGCCCTGGCCGCGGACCCGTCCTTCGGCTACCACGTCACCCACGTGGTGACCGCGGGGTCGCCCGTGGCGACCGCCGGTGTCCCCGACCACGTGCAGGTGCTCTCGCTGGAGAACACCGGTGACGTCGTGCCGCTCCTCGACGGCGAGGAGAACAAGCCCGACGCCCACCACACGACGGTCCACGCCGACGTCCACTCCGGCAGCTTCGGCGCCGGCGACGGCCAGAACCACTCGATGAGCACGTACGAGTCGATCGCCGCGTCCGTCGACGCCAGCGGCGACCCCTCGGTGCAGTCGGTCGTCGCCTCGATGCACGAGGGCGGCTTCCTGTCCTCCGGCGGCGAGCAGGTCACCAGCACCACCCAGACGTTCCAGACCCAGCTGGGCGACCAGGTGCGCCCCGCCTCCCGTGGGAGCATCCAGCCATGAACACGTTGTCCCGGGCCGTGCTCGTCGTGTCGCTCGCGCCGCTGCTGTGGTGGGGCACCGGGTGCTCCGACGCCTCCAAGGCGCTCGACGACTCCTCCTCGTGCCCGGGCGAGACGTGCACCGACGACACGCGTGAGCGGCTCGAGGCGATCGAGCGCATCGACGGCGTCGGGGAGGTCGAGCGGGTCGCCCGCGTCTATGGCGCGGACCGCGGCTCCGGGCGCTTCGCCGACGTCCGCACCGACCTCGACGCCCACCCGCAGCAGGTCGACCTGGGCCTCGCGGTCATGCGCGAGCTGGAGGACTGGCCCGACCACGCCGACGGCGTCGCCAAGGTCACGGTCACCGGTCCCAGCCGTGAGCTGGTGCTCCGCCTCGACGGCGACTGGGTGTGCGAGGAGGTCGACGAGGTGATCCGCCCGTGCGCCCCCGAGAATTCCTGGCTCATTTCGGGGGAAAAGGTCGGCCAAGGCTGATCCACGCGATTTCCACAATTCCTCGGTCTTTGCCATTTGCGGTATTCGATGTATTTGTCGCCCGCGCATTTGTCGTGCGAATATTCATCTGTTTCTCCACATGGCATCACCACAATGAAATCGAGGCACTTGATGGCACAAAAGGTCAACATCGTCCTGGTCGACGACATCGACGGTTCCGACGCCACCCAGACGGTCACCTTCGGCCTCGACGGCACGACGTACGAGATCGACCTCAACGACGCCAACGCGGCCCAGCTGCGCGAGGCGCTGGCGACGTACGTCGGTCACGCCCGCAAGGTCACCGGGGGCTCCCGGCGCGCCCCGGCCCGTCGCAGCGGCGGATCCGGCAACACCAAGGCCGTGCGCGAGTGGGCGCAGGCCAACGGCTACGAGGTCTCCGAGCGCGGCCGCATCTCCGCGGACGTGCAGCAGGCCTACGACGCCGCGCACTGACCCTGGTCCCGACGGTCCGGCTCACGGCGGGCGCGGCCCCTGCGCCGTGTTCGCTGTGAGCGGACCGTGTCGGGAGGTGGGTGGGAACACGTAGGGTGGACGTGGGCGTTGAGCCCATTGTCCGCACGTGTCCTGCGCGGATGCGCAGCGGACCACCAGACGTAGAGGAGCCCACATGTTCGAGCGGTTCACCGACCGAGCCCGACGCGTTGTCGTGCTGGCCCAAGAAGAAGCCCGCATGCTCTCGCACAACTACATCGGCACCGAGCACATCCTGCTCGGCCTCATCCACGAGGGCGAGGGCGTCGCAGCCAAGGCGCTGGAGTCCCTCGACATCTCGTTGGAGGCCGTGCGCGCCCAGGTCGAGGAGATCATCGGCCAGGGCCAGCAGGCGCCCTCGGGCCACATCCCGTTCACGCCCCGCGCCAAGAAGGTCCTCGAGCTGTCGCTACGCGAGGCGCTGCAGCTCGGCCACTCCTACATCGGCACCGAGCACATCCTGCTCGGCCTCATCCGCGAGGGTGAGGGCGTGGCCGCCCAGGTCCTGCAGAAGCTCGGCGCCGACCTCAACCGCGTGCGCCAGCAGGTCATCCAGCTGCTCAGCGGCTTCCAGGGCAAGGAGTCCACGACCGCGGGCGCCCAGACCGGCGGCTCCGGCGGCGACGCGCCGTCCAGCTCGCTGGTCCTCGACCAGTTCGGCCAGAACCTCACCCAGGCCGCCCGCGAGGGCAAGCTCGACCCGGTGATCGGTCGCGAGCCCGAGATCGAGCGCGTCATGCAGATCCTGAGCCGCCGCACCAAGAACAACCCCGTCCTCATCGGCGAGCCCGGCGTCGGCAAGACCACCATCGTCGCGGGCCTGGCCCAGGACATCGTCAAGGGCAACGTCCCCGAGACGCTCAAGGACAAGCAGATCTACACCCTCGACCTGGGCGCGCTGGTCGCCGGCTCGCGCTACCGCGGTGACTTCGAGGAGCGCCTCAAGAAGGTCCTCAAGGAGATCCGCACCCGCGGTGACATCGTGCTGTTCATCGACGAGATCCACACCCTCGTCGGTGCCGGCGCGGCCGAGGGCGCCATCGACGCCGCCAGCATCCTCAAGCCGATGCTGGCCCGCGGCGAGCTGCAGACCATCGGCGCGACCACCCTCGACGAGTACCGCAAGTACCTCGAGAAGGACGCCGCCCTCGAGCGCCGCTTCCAGCCCATCCAGGTGCAGGAGCCCTCGATCGCGCACACGATCGAGATGCTCAAGGGCCTGCGGGACCGCTACGAGGCCCACCACCGCGTCACGATCACCGACGAGGCGCTGGTCTCCGCGGCCACCCTGGCCGACCGCTACATCTCCGACCGCTTCCTGCCCGACAAGGCCATCGACCTCATCGACGAGGCGGGCTCGCGACTGCGCATCCGCCGCATGACCGCGCCGCCGGACC
>JAJPEO010000164.1 GCA_021166815.1 Nocardioides sp. | reverse complement strand
GCCGTGCCGACGCCGGCGGTCGCGATCAGCGCGGACGCGGCGAGGCCGACGGCCGCGCGGCGGGTGGCCCGTCGCTTCCGCTCTGCCGCCTCGCTCGCGCGGGCGAGATCGGCCAGGGCCGCTCGCAGGGCAGGGGTACGCGTCGCCACCGGCGGGGCGGCCGCGCGCAGCAAGTCATCGAGGTCGGTGTCCATGTGGTCTCCCGGTCAGTGTGGCTTCCTGACCCGTACCTGTCCGGGACACGCTGATGTGTCCGCAGCGCCGCCCTAGAGTCGCTCCCATGACCACCGAGCAGCGCGGGCGCGCCGAGCTCGAGCGACTCCGCAAGCGCGAGCGCGAGCTCTCCGCGCTGATGGCGAGCCTGCGTGAGCTGGTGGAGGTGCGCGACCTCGAGCGCCTCCTGCAGAAGCTGGTCGACCGCGCGCACGAGCTGACCGGCACGGACCTGACGTACCTCTCGGAGTACGACGCCGCCACCGACGAGCTCTTCGTACGCGCCAACCGTGGCGCGATCTCGACCAACATGCGCGGCCTGCGCGTGCCCGCCGGCATCGGCCTGGCCAGCAAGGTCGTGCAGACCCGCACCCCCCAGTGGACGGCCGCCTACGACGTCGAGGCGTTCCCGCACGAGGGGGAGGTGACGGCGGCGGTCAGGGCGGAGCGGATGGAGTCCATCCTCGGCGTGCCGCTGATCTCCTCCGACCAGGTGCTCGGGGTGCTCTTCGCCGCGGACCGCTCGACGCACCACTTCAGCCCGGAGGAGATCGCGCTGCTCACGGCGTTCGCCGACCAGGCCGCGGTCATCCTGCAGTCGGCCCGCTGGCTCGCGGCCGAGCAGGCGGCCGCGGCCAGCGCGGCGGCGGCGAGCGCCGAGGCCCAGCGCCGCGCGGCCGCGATGGAGGCCTCGGCGAGCCTCCACGAGCAGCTCACCCGGCTGGTGCTCGAAGGCGAGGGGTCCGGCGCCATCGCGGCCACCCTCGCCGAGTCGCTCCAGCGGCCCGTCGCGATCGCCGACCGCCACCTCGCGCCCCTGGCCACGAGCGACGACCAGGCCGCGGCATGGTGGACCCAGGACGGCCTGGGCCCGGCCGTGCGACGGGCGGTCGAGCAGAGCCGGAGCACGGCACGCTGGACCGAGGTGGACGGCCCCGGCCCGACCGGCGTCGTCGCCGCGATGGCCGGCCGTACGTTGCTCGGCGTCATCCTGGTCGGCGGCGAGGAGCCCGACGAGGTGCAGCGCCGCACCATCGAGCGCGGCGCCCAGAGCCACGCGCTGGTCACGATGCAGCGCGACGCCCTGGCCGACGCGGAGGAGCGGGTACGCGGCGAGCTGGTGGGCGACCTCGTCTCCGGTCGCGGCGATTGGGCGGCGCTGCGCCATCGCGCTTCCCAGCGCGGCGTCGACCTCGCCGGCACGTGGACGCCCGTCGTGGCGCTCGGGTGGGACCAGCAGCGGTGGAGCCTGGTCCGCACGTTGTCGGGCATGGACGCACGCTGGCTGGTCGCCGAGCACGACGCGGGCGTGGTCGCGCTGGCTCCGGCCACAGAGGGACGCGAAGGCACCCGCGGCCTCGCCGAGCGCATCCACCAGCGCCTGGCCCGCAACGCGGGCACCGGACTGGTCCTGGTGGGCCGGCCGAGCGGGATGGAGGCGATCCCCGACGAGGTCGCCGAGCTCACCGCGCTCTCCCGCATGCTCCCGGGCATCGGCGTGACCGACGCGGCGGCGGTGGCCGAGGACTACGCCCCGTACCTCGCGCTCTTCGGCGCCGACGGTGAGCGCGCCCTCACCTTCGCCCGCGGGCTCCTGGCTCCGCTCCTGGAGTGGGACGCCGCCCACCGCTCCGACCTGGTCGGCACCCTCGACGCCTTCCTCACCCACCACGCGAGCGTCACGCAGGCCGCGAAGGCGCTCTTCGTCCACCCCAACACCGTCAAGCAGCGCCTCGAGCGCATCGACGAGGTCCTGGGCGCCGGGTGGAGAAGGCCGGAGTCCCACTTCCGCCTCGGCATCGCCCTCCACCTCCACCGGCTGTCCAGATCGGACACCCACGACACCTGAGCCTGTCCGGATCGGACATGCGCGGTGGATCACATGGGGTGGTGTCCTTGATGAGTCAACCAATCGAGGAGGAACATCCCGTGACCACCAGCCGCATCTCAGGCTTCCGCAACCTGACCGTCGAGGAGCGCCGCAAGGTCGTGGCCGAGCAGGCCGGCGTCGACGTCGCCGAACTCGCCGCCTTCGACGAGGGCGGCTTCACGATCGACGCCGCGAGCCACCTCAGCGAGAACGTCATCGGCACCTTCTCGCTGCCCATCGGCATCGCCGCCAACCACACGATCAACGGTCGCGACGTGCTGGTCCCGATGGTCACCGAGGAGGCCTCGGTCATCGCCGCCGCCAGCAACGGCGCCCGCTTCGCCCGCACGCTGGGCGGCTTCCACACCTCCAGCACCGGCCCGATCATGCAGGCCCAGATCCAGGTCGTCGACGTCGTCGACCCCCACGCCGCCCGCCTGCGCATCCTGGAGTCGCGCGAGGAGATCATCGAGCACGCCAACGCCCAGGACCCCAAGCTGGTCGAGGTCGGCGGCGGCGTCCGCGACCTGGTCGTGCGTACGGTCTCCTTCGAGGACGAGACGTACGTGGTCGCGCACCTCGTGGTCGACGTCCGTGATGCGATGGGCGCCAACGCGGTCAACACCATGGCGGAGGCGGTGGCCGACCGGGTCGCCGACCTCGCGGGCGGCCGCGTCGTGCTGCGCATCCTCACCAACAAGGCCGACCTTCGCCTGGCCCGGGCCCGCGCGGTGCTCGACGCCGAGACCCTCGGCGGCCCCCAGGTCGTCGACGACATGGTCCACGCCTACAAGCTCGCGGCCGGCGACCCCTACCGTGCGGCCACCCACAACAAGGGCATCATGAACGGCATCTCCGCCGTCGTCCTCGCCACCGGCAACGACACCCGCGCCGTCGAGGCGGGGGCCCACTCCCACGCGGTGAGCCCCGAGGGCCGCTACACCTCGCTGTCGACCTTCGAGAAGGACGCCGACGG
>JAJPEO010000158.1 GCA_021166815.1 Nocardioides sp. | reverse complement strand
CGAGGACTGCGCCGGTGCGATGCCACAGCTCGTCGCGAGGTGCGTCGGGGCCGGGCACGACGACGAGGTGGACGTGCTCGGCAGGGAGGTCCCCGACCCACCTCTGCAGGATGCCGGGGACGTCCTGGTAGCGCCAGAACGTCGTGGCCTGGCCGCCGTCGCGAGCCGTGGCGAGGAAGTCGTCGAAGCCCTGCGGACTGCCCTGCTTGACGCGCTGCTGCCAGGCCGACGGCAGCACCCTGACCAGGTCGCGGACCGTGACGACGAGGTGCACCTCGTCCGCCGCGTCCTCCAGCTCGGCGCGGGCACGGGCTGCGGCGTCGGCGGGGGAGTCGGAGAAGTGCTCGTGGCTGATGAGCACGTCGCCGGACCAGGCCCGGCTCTCCTCGAGCAGGCGCTCCCAGGTCCGCATCTCCTCGGGATCGAGTCGGGAGACGATCTCGGGCATCTGCTTGACCAGCGCGGCGGCGTGGAAGTGGTCGCGCAGGGCCACGCCGGGCAGCAGCAGGCCGCGCTCGCGCAGCGTGTCGCGGTGACGCCACCACAGGTCCTGGAGATAGGTGGTCCCGGACTTGGCCGTGCCGAGGTGGAGGAACGCGCGCCGGGCCATGGATCCAGCCTAGGACACCCCCACGCTGCGACACTGGGGGCGTGGCATGGGACCGGGACTTCTTCTACGACGCCTATCCGAGGGTGCAGGAGCGCTTCGCCGCGCGTCTCGACGAGAGCCTCTCGCCTCGCGATCCATCGGTGCTGCTGCAGACGGTCCGCGAGCTCGGCCTGGCCCCCGACAGCCGCGCGGTCGACGTCGGGTGCGGGGACGGCGCCCACGCCTTCCGACTCGCGCTGCACCTCGGGTTCCGGGTCCTGGGCATCGACCCGGTCCAGCGCCACCTCGACCTGGCCCGGCAGGCGCGCCGTGACCAGTCCCCGGAGGTGGCCGACCGCGTCTGGTTCGAGCGCGGCTCGGCCACCGCGATCCCAGCCCCTGACGGCTCGATCGACCTGGTCTGGTGCCGGGACGTGATGGAGCACGTGGAGGACCCGGCGCGTGCCTACGCCGAGTTCGCCCGGGTGCTGCGACCCGGTGGCTACGTCGTCAACTACCAGATCGTGTCGACACCGCGGCTGGCCGCCAACGAGGGTGACTGGCTCTTCGGCGTGATGGGCGTGCACCGCACCTCGACCGACCCGCGCGTGCTCGACGCCGCCATCTCCGGGTCCGGCCTGGAGTGCATCGACACCATCGACCTGTCCAGCGAGTGGGGGGAGTGGTCGGAGGAGACGTCGGGACGCGCCTCGCGCGCGCTGCTCCACCTGGCCCGGCTGCTGCGCCACCCCGAGCGCTACCGCGCCGAGTTCGGCGACGCGGCGTACGACGTGATGCTGGGCGACTGCCGCTGGCACGTCTACCGGATGCTCGGGAAGCTCTCGGGGCGCCTCGACGTCCTGCGCGCACCGGGGCCGGCCTGACCGGGGTCGAAAGTCCCTCGACCTCCTGCCGGGTCTTTGACAAGGTGGGGGCACACGAGTCGAGGAGGACCACATGGCTGACCAGAGCTCACACGAGGATCCCAACGCCGACATCAAGGCCAAGATGCGCGAGGCCCTGGAGCGCAAGCAGGGCCACCACCACCCCGACGACGCGGCCGGCTCGAAGGAGAAGGCCCACGGTTCCGAGGTCGCCGCACGCAACGTCGGCACGCCCATGCACCGACGCAAGGCGGGCGGAGGCGGTTCCTGATCGGCGCCGGTTCCTGATCGGCGCCGGGTGACCACCTAGCGGCGGCCCATCGACTGGTAGCCGAGCAGCGCCCGCCTCGGCACGAGGCGGGTCAGGGCGGTGATCGCCTTGTACTGCGCTCCCGGGATCGACATGGACCGGCCCTTGTCGAAGTCGGCGAGCGCCGTGCGCACCAGGAACTCCGGCTCCAGCCACAGTGGACCGCGCCCGCGCTGGGCGCCCATCCGCTGGTGGAACTCGGTGCGGGTGAACCCCGGGCACAGCGCCATCACCTTCACGCCGCGGGAGCCGTACTCCGCCGACGCCCACGAGGTGAAGCTGTTGACCCAGGCCTTGGCAGCGCCGTACGTGCCCCGTGGCAGGAACGCCGCGACGCTCGAGACGTTGATGATCCCGCCGTGCCCGCGAGCGGCCATCCCCGTGAGCGCGGCGTGGCTCAGGCGCATCACGGCGGTGACGAGCACCTCCAGCATCTGGGTCTCGTCCTCGACGGAGTTGTCGAGGAAGCGGCCCAGCAGCCCGAAGCCGGCGTTGTTCACGAGCAGGTCGACGGGCCGGTCGGGGTCGGCGAGCCGGGCCTCGACGCGAGCCAGGTCGTCGCGGTCGCCCAGGTCGGTGACGAGCACCTCCACCTCGACGCCCAGCTCCGTGCGGAGCTGCGTCGCTGCCGCCTCCAGGCGGGCCGGGTCGCGCGCGACGACGACGAGGTCGTGGCCGCGGGCGGCCAGCTGGCGGCAGAACTCCAGCCCGATGCCGACCGAGGCGCCGGTGACCAGCGCAGTGGACTTGTGGGAAGCAGCCATGGGAGCAGCATGCCATCGGGCATGATGGGCGGTGCCATGAGCAAGCGCACCCCTGTCATCCTCGCCGTCGCCAACCAGAAGGGCGGCGTCGCCAAGACGACGTCCGTGGCCTCCATCGGAGCCGCGCTCGCCGAGCAGGGACAGCGAGTCCTGCTGGTCGACCTCGACCCGCAGGCCTGCCTGACCTTCTCCCTCGGCATCGACCCCGAGGACCTCGACGTGTCGATCCACCAGGTGCTGACCCAGGGCGCCGACGCCAGCGAGGTGATCATCGAGACCGAGGAGGGAGTCGACGTCCTGCCCGCGACCATCGAGCTCGCGCGGGCGGAGGCCGACCTGCTCACCCGCACCGGGCGTGAGCACGTCATCAAGGGCGCGCTGGAGGCGCTGGCCGAGGAGCTGGAGGACGGCGAGTCCGAGCCCTACGACTGGGTCCTGCTGGACTGCCCTCCGTCACTGGGCGTGCTCACCGTCGCGGCGCTCACCGCCGCGGACGGCGTGCTGATCCCCCTGCAGTGCGAGACCCTCTCGCACCGTGGCGTGGGCCAGCTGCTCGACACCGTGCACGACGTACGCCGCTTCACCAACCGCGGCCTGGAGGTCTGGGGCGTGCTGCCGACGCTCTACGACGGGCGCACCAACCACTCCCGCACGGTGCTGGAGACGATCAGCGAGACCTACGACCTCGAGGTCGTCGAGCCGCCGATCCCCAAGACGATCAAGTTCGCCGAGGCGCCGGCGGCCGGGCGCTCGATCCTGAGCACCAGCCGCACCAGCAAGGGCGCGAAGGCCTACCGCGAGGTCGCGACCAACCTCATCGCCCGGGCGCGGCGGCCCAAGGCCCGCCGCAAGAGCCCGGCGAAGAAGAGGTCGACCCGCGGCTGAGCGAGCCCGCTCAGCCGGCCTGCGGGGCGTCGGTCGCCTTCGGCTGCTGGCCGCCCTCGAGCGGGGTGCCGCCGCGGGTACGCCGGCGGCTGCGGTTGCGGCTGCGGGCGGGACGCTCGCCCGACGACTCGGCGCCACCCTGGCTCGACTTCTCCCCGCGGGAACGGCCGCGACCCGAGCGCTGTGCGCCGTCACGGTTCTCGCGTGGCTTCTTCTCGACCGGCGCCGGGGGCACGGTGCGGCCCTTGGTGTCCGGGGCGATGCCCTGGTCGGTGAAGAGGTGCTCGGAGGTGGAGTAGGTCTCGACCGGCTCGTCGAAGGGCAGGTCGAGGGTCTTGTTGATCATCTTCCAGCGGTGGACGTCTGCCCAGTCGACGAGGGTGATCGCGGTGCCCGAGGCGCCCGCGCGGCCGGTGCGGCCGATGCGGTGGACGTACGTCTTGTCGTCCTCGGGGCAGGTGTAGT
>JAJPEO010000154.1 GCA_021166815.1 Nocardioides sp. | reverse complement strand
TGGCCTGTGTCGCGACCAGGATCTGCGACGATGCCGCGTGTGGAGACTCCGGCTCATCCAGGGACGGATTGGGCCGACTACAACGTGGCCCAATCTGGCCGCCCGCCTCGCAGACTTGTCCTCGACGCGCTGCAGGTGGCGGCGCCGGGCGAGGGGCGGACGGCGCTCGAGCTCGGATGTGGGATCGGGGTCGAGGCCCGGGCGCTGGCCGATCATGGCTGGCGGGTTCACACCTTCGACCGGGACGCGAGCGTGGTGCCCTCCCTGGAGGCGTTGGCGAAGAGCCGGCCCATCCAGCACACCACGCGACCCCTCGAGGACCTGACCTCGCTGCCCGCCAGCGACCTGACGCTTGCCTGCGTGTCGTTGCCGTTCGTTGACTCGAACGCCTTCGCCCAGCTGTGGCGGCTGATCCTGACCGCGCTCAGGCCCGGTGGAGTCCTTGCCGTCGATCTGTTCGGAGAGCGCGACGACTGGGCCAACGGGCCCGGCACCTTCCTGAGCCGAGCCCAGGTTGAACGACTCCTGGACCCCCTTCAGGTCTTGTCGCTGGAGGAACAGGATCGCGACGGATTGGCCTTTGCTGGGCCGAAGCACTGGCACACCTTCCAGGTGATCGCCCGTAAACCGAATCCCGGTTAGGGCGGTCGATCATCGGATCGAAGGGCGCTGCCCGGCCCAGCCCAGCCGTGCGAGGGAGTGGAAGACACTCAGTGAGAAGGGGTTCCCTTCTCGGGTCGTGGCGGTGTCGGTGGCCTGCGGCACCATCTGCTGCATGCCCGTCACCGCCGCGAAGGACGACACCGCGCCGCTGGTGTCAGACACCGGGGTGCCGTTGACCCGGGCCACCACGTTCCGGTTCACCCTCGATGTCAACCGCGAGCAGCACCGGCTGCTGATGGCGCACGCGGGTGCCGCGCGGCTGGCCTTCAACCACCAGCTCGCCCGGGTGAAGGCCAACCTGGACCAGCGCGCCGCGGAACGGACCTACGACGTCGCGGACGCGGACCTGACCCCGGCGCTGTCGTGGAGCAAGGTGTCCCTCATCAACCACATGAACGCCTGGAAGGACGGCCGCGCCGCGGACGCACCGGTCTCCCACGACGCGGCCGGTGAGGAGGTCCGCGGCCTGCCGTGGCGCGGCGAGGTGTCCGCGGACGTCTTCGAGTGCGCGTCCGTGAACGCCGCACAGGCGTTGAAGAACTGGGCCGACTCCCGCCGGGGCACCCGGGCCGGGAAGCCGGCCGGGTTCCCCCGGTTCAAGTCCCGGCACAAGACCAGCCCGGCATTCCGGCTCCGCGCCAAGTACCCCGAGGGCGCCGCGCCGCCGGTGCGCCCGACCGGACCGCGGGCGCTGCGGTTCCCCAAGCTCGGCGAGCTCCGGGTCCGGGAGAACACCCGGCAGCTCCGGAGGCTGTACGAGACCGGCCGGTTCCACGCCTACGCCGCGTCGTTCCGGTTCGAGCGGGGCCGGTGGGTGGTCGCGGTCACCGGGGTCGCCGCCGAGCTCCATCCCGCCCGCCGCGACACCCGGACGCGGCACCAGCCCCGGGTGGGGGTGGACCTCGGGGTGCAGAACCTCGCGGTCGTCGCCGATGAGACCGGTGCGGTGCTGGCCGCCGTGGAGGGGGTGAAGACACTCCAGCACGCCCAGGCCCGCCTGAAACTGGCCAACCAGTCCTACTCGAGAACCAAGAGGGACTCGGCCGGCCGACGCAGGGCGGCACGACGCCTGGGCCGGGTCCACGCCCGCGTCGCACACGCCCGCAAGGCACTCCTGCACGAGCTGTCCTCGGCGATCGTGAAGGGGCACGCGGCCGTGGTGATCGAGGACCTCAACGCGGCCGGCATGCTCGCGAACCGCAGGCTGGCCCGGGTCGTCTCCGACGCCTCCTTCGGGGAGCTGCGCCGCCAGGTCGCCTACAAGGCCTCCTGGTACGGCACCGCCCTCACGATCGCCGACCGGTGGTACCCCTCGTCCAAGACCTGCTCCGGCTGCGGCCAGGTCAACGCCGAGCTGACCCTCTCGGACCGCACCTACGCCTGCGGGTCGTGCGGGCTGCTCCTCGACCGCGACGTCAACGCGGCCATCAACCTGGCCCGCTACCCCGAACCGCCCACTGCTTCGCCGCCGCTACCCGCGGCCGCCTGACACCCGCACGTGTCCGCACCCGGATGGACCGGGACGTAGAGCCGACCGCCACCCCGCACCACCAAGGGGCCCTGGGCCGGAACCGAGACAAGACCCGCCACCAAGGAGTGGCCGGCGCTCGGACGGCAACCAAGAACCACCACCCCAGCGCGGGGCCGGAGTCAAGGGAAGCCGGTGAGTCCGAATAAGGACACAGCCAGTGAGTAGCCGACCTCATCCGCGGGGGCCCCTCGGCCTGTGAGACTCGGGGAGTGACCACCTCCTCGCCGCTCCCGTGCCCGAACTGTGGCGCCGCCCTGGACCTGTCGCGCGCCGCGTGCGTCCTCTGCGGCCTCTCCATCCAGGGCCCGCAGGCCGCGCGGCTCTGGCAGGTGGACCAGCAGATCGCCACGTTGCGGCACGAGCGTGCCCAGCTCATCACCTCGCTGCTCCGGTCCTCGCAGGTCGGGGTTCCCGTGGGCGCCGGGCCGGGCCATCCGGTCCCCGGCTTCCCGCAGCAGCCGGGGCCCTACGCGCGCCCGCACGCACGGGCGTCCGCGCCGAGCGCGCAGCAGCTCCTGCTGGGGCTCGGCGCGCTGCTGACTCTCTCCGCGGCGCTGTTCTTCGGCTGGGTGGTCTGGATGATCGTCGGCATCTGGGGCCAGGCGCTGATCCTCGTCGGCCTGACCGCGGTCGCCGCGACCGGCGCCGTGCTCGCGACGCGCCACCGCCTCCCCGCGGCGGCCGAGACGGCCGCCGTGATCGCCTCCGGCCTGACCGTCATCGGCCTGTGGGCGGCGTGGTCACTCAACCTCGCCGGACTGCAGGAGGCGCCGGGGTTCACGTACGCCGCGGTGGCCGCGGTCGTGGCGGGCCTGCTGGGGTTGCTGTTCGACCGGTTGGTCCCGCGCGTCGACCGCGAGGGCCAGGACCTGCGACCGATCGTGTCGTACGAGCCTTTCGCTGCCGCGATGCTCACTGCGGCGCCGTGGTTCTTCCTGATGGAGGTGGCACCGGAGGGCGTCTGGCTGCCGGTGGGCCTGCTCCTGGTGGCCCTCGTGTGCACCGGCCTGTGGTTCGGCGTACGGCACCTGTGCCACGTCCCCGCCGCCCAGGTCGCGCCTGCCTTCGGTGCCGTCCTCGCGGCGGCCTTCCACCTGGTCACCGGCCTCGCGACCGCCCATGACGTGGGGTCGCCGACGCGGGAGTGGTCGGCCCTGCTCCTGCTCGCCGTGGCCGCGGCGATCGGCGTCGTCGGTGCCCGGAGGCTCCTGCCGGGCCGGTTGAACGGGCTCGTGCCCCTCGTCGTCACCGGCATCGCCCTCCCCGCGGCGTGGTCCTTCACCTGGGAGGCGCACTGGTCGTTCCTGCTGGCCGCCGCCGTCCTCGCGGCGCTCGCGCTCGTGGGGCTCGCCCAGGCCCCGCTGTCGGCCTCCGCCACGCGCTCCCTGGCCCACGTCTGCGCCCAGGTGGCGCTCGCGATCATCGGCGTCGGGCTCACCACCGAGCTGTGGGTGCTCCACCTCTCCGACGAGCCCCGGCTGTGGCGCCACGGCGTCGGCGTCGGCCCCGACCTCGTGCTGGTCGCCCTGGTGGCCGGCGCCTGGGCGGTCGCGGCGGTGTGGGCAGCGGTCCGCTGGCGCTCGGTGGGCTGGCTGGTGTTCGCCCACGCGGCGATCACCGCCTCGGTGGCGATCGCCCTCTTCGACTCCGGCGCCCGCCCCCACGTCCTGGTCTGGCTGGCCGTGGCGGCAGCCCTCGCGGCGCTCAGCGCCGCGGTGGTCCTGACCGGTGCCGCGGACAGACGGGGCTGGCGCGGCTGGGACGCCGTCATCGCGGTGTTCGCGCTGGTCCACGGCGTGCTCGCAGTGCTCGCGTCGACCTCCCTGCCGCACCCCTGGACCGCCTGGCTGCTGGTCGTCACGGGCGTCCTCGCCTACGCCTGGTCGCTGCTGCCCGGCCGGCTGCTGGTGGCGTACGGCGCCTCCCCGGTGATCGCCCTGGGCATCCAGATGCTGATCGCGCACCGTGACGCGCCGGTGGAGGCGTTCACCCTCCCGCTGGCCCTGCTGCTCGCGACCATCGGCGTGCGCCACTGGCAGCGCAACCGGGCCGTGCACAGCTGGGTCTCGATGGGCCCGGCGTTGGGTGCCGCGTTCCTGCCGACGGTCCTCGTGGCGATCGACGAGGGCGATGCCCTGCGGCTGGCGCTGTCGTCCGGAGCAGCCGTGCTCGTCCTCGTCGCCGGCCTGGCGCTGCGCCTGCAGGCGCCGGTCACCGTGGCGGCCGTGAGCCTGGTCCTGATCGCGATCACCCAGGGCGGGCCGTACATCGCGATGCTGCCGGGCTGGCTCACCCTCGGCATCGCCGGGGCGGTCCTGCTCACCGTGGGTGTCGCGTGGGAGCGGGCCGTCCTGGCCGGACGCCGCGGCAGCGCGTGGTTCGGGTCGCTGCGCTGAGCGCGGCCTACTCGGAGGGCTCCGGGACGTCGACGTTCTTGCACTCCACCTTGGGGTTGACGCCCAGGTAGTTGAGCGGCCCTGCGAGCACGGTCAGCACCGCGTCGCTGGCCTCCGAGCAGTTGGTCTCCGCGTCGGAGAAGTAGTCACGCTGGTAGGCGGCGAGCGCTCCGATGACGAGCCACACCACCACCAGGATCGAGATCAGTCGTCCCATGTCCGAACCTCCTCGTGGTCGCCCCGGGGGGTGTGGGGCGTGCCTCGACTATCGACCGAGGCGGGCTCGCGGGTCCAGCACCGCCTCACCCGAGCGGGTGGTGCGCCTCGCCCGAAATGGCGGATTGGGTGCACGCCGGGCCGCGGCAGCACCCCGAAATGAAGACTCCCGGACCCGCGAGCCGCGGATCCGGGAGCTTCGGATGTCCTGAGACATCACATGGCGGTGACGGAGGGATTTGAACCCTCGGTGGACTCACGCCCACAAACGCTTTCGAGGCGTTCTCCTTAGGCCGCTCGGACACGTCACCGCGGGAGAGATTACCGGAGACGGTCCGGGAGGCTAAATCAGTACGACGCCCCGGCCCGTCGGGCGCGGGGCGTCGCACTGGTCGTCAGCGCAGGGTGTGGACCACGCCCTCGATGACGATCTCCTGCTGCCGGGCCGGGACACCCGAGCGGCCGTAGCTGCGCTTGCCGTTGATCGCGCTCGTGTCCTGGGCCAGCAGGATCGTGGCGGCGGCGATCGCGTCGCTCATCGTGCCGAGCGCGACGGGGTTGACGTTGTGGATGTCGTCCGCCGGCGTGTTGTAGTTCTGGTCGTACGTCACGCCCGCTGTGCCTCCGAACATCACGGCCTGCTCCTCGGTCTTCACGCCGTCACCGCCGGTGAACAGGCCCGACGACGGCACGCCGGCCGCGATGAAGGGCGCGTAGTCGGAGCGACCGCTGAAGGGCGTGTCGACCCACGGCTGGTCCTGGCTGTCGAACCACCCGGTCAGCACGGCCTCCGTCTCGGCCGAGCCCTTCGGCACGTCGACCGAAGCCTCGTAGGTCGACTCGTCGGCGTCGTACACGCCGATGATGTGGTTGGGGGAGCCGACCATGTCGAAGTTGAGGTAGGTCGCGATCTGCGCGAGCCCCGCCTCGTCGAGCTGCGAGACGTAGTGCTCGGAGCCGAGCAGGCCCAGCTCCTCGGCGCCCCACCAGGCGAAGCGCACGGTGTTGTTGAGCTTGTTGGCCTTGGCCAGCTGGACAGCGGTCTCGAGGATCGCGGCCGAGCCGGTGCCGTTGTCGTTGATCCCGGGGCCGTCGTGGACGCCGTCGAGGTGGGCGCCGAGCATGACCACGTTGTCGTCGCGGCCCTGTGCAGTCTCGGCGAGGATGTTGAAGGTGGTCTTCGGCTCGCTCACGGTCTGGATGTCGAGCGTCGCCGTGGCGTGGGTGAGCAGGGCCGCGCCGTCGGCCTTGGTGATGCCGGTGGTCGGGACGTAGTCGCCCGGGCCGCCGAGGGTGCCGTTGAGGGCGCCGTCGGCGTTGTTGTAGATCACCGCGGCCGCGGCTCCGACCTCCTTGGCGACGGTCGACTTCACGCTGAACGCGCACGTGCCGCGCTGGATGACGGCGATCTTGCCGGTCGCGTCGATGCCGTCCCAGTCGCTGACCTCACAGCCGGTGACGACCGCGGGGCTGACCAGCGCGGCGGTCACTCCGCCGTCCGGGGTGGACGGGCTGTACGACATGACGGCCTGGTCGAACTCGGTGCCGTCGGCCACCAGGCTGGAGGAGACGACCTCGAAGTAGTCGAAGTCGAAGTACTGCCGCTCGGTCTCGTACCCGGCGGCCTGGAGCGTCTGCTCGACGTACTCGGCCGAGGCCTCGTAGCCGCTGGTGCCGGCGCCGCGGTTGCCGTCGTGGGCGTCGGCGATCGCCTGGAACTGCTCGAGGTGGTCCATGACCGCCGCGGTGCGCACGGCCTGCGCCATCTTGGCTGGGTCGTTGGGGTTGGGTGCGCCCGCGGCCGATCCGATCGTCACGGGAGCGAGGAGGAAGGTGCCGGCGAGGGACGCGGTCGCGCCCAGTGCCAGCAGCCGGTGTCGGTGGTGCATGGGTGTGCAGACCTTCCGGTAAGGGAGGACGCCCGAGGTCCTCCATCGCCGGGGACTGTAACCGGGATCACACTTTCTGACCACCCGTTCAGGCCATGTGGGGTCCCCCGATCGGGCTATCGGCGGTGGTTCGCGAAGAACCCCTCGAGCAGCGCGGTCGCCTCGTCGGCCAGCACGCCTCCCACCACCTCCGGGCGGTGGTTGAGCCGCCGGTCGCGGACGACGTCCCACAACGAGCCGGCCGCGCCGAGCCGGTCGTCGTACGCCCCGAAGACGAGGCGGTCCACCCGGGCCAGCACGAGCGCGCCGGCGCACATGGTGCACGGCTCCAGGCTCACCACGAGCGTGCAGCCGCTGAGGCGCCACTCGCCGCGCACGCGCGCGGCGGCGCGCAGCGCGACCACCTCGGCGTGCCCGGTGGGGTCGCCCTCGGCCTCGCGGACGTTGCGACCGGTCGCGATGACCTCGCCGGCCGGGTCGAGGACGACGGCTCCGACAGGTACGTCGCCGGTCGCGAGCGCCGCCTCGGCCTCCAAGAGCGCCGCGCGCATCGCCGGCTCCCACGTCATCGGCACGGCTCCGGCGACGGGTGGGCGGGCGCCAGGATCATTCGCCGGCTCCGACCGCCTCGTCGAACTCGGCGCCGAATCCGGCGAGGCGAGCGATCTCGCCGAGCTGCTCGTCGGGGTACATCTCGCCGTCCTCGAGCAGGACCGCGAGGTCGAGGGTGTGGACGCCGAGGTCGTGCAGCAGGTCCAGGTCGCCGGCAGGGGCCGCCTCGTCGCCGGTGACGTGCACCCCGAGGAACTCCAGCGCCGACTGCGCCAGCTCCCACGTCTCCGCGGCGCCGACGTCGGAGAGCAGCACCCGCGGGATGGCGTCGTGCACGCGCACGAGGACGAAGAACTCCTCGTCGACGGCGACCATCGCGACGCCGCCCTCGTCGCCACCGAGTCGCTGCAGCGACTCCGCGAGGGAGGAGACGGACTCGAAGGCGGGCGCGGCGAGCTCCTGCACCTGCCAGGCCCCGTCGCGGCGGAAGGCGGCCACGGCGAAATCGACGCTGTCGAGCTCCTCGGTCATGACCGCTCCTCGTGAGTCCCCATGCCCCCTTGCGGGCCGCTGTCCAATGTCCCAGAAACCAGCCAGCCCGCCAACTATTTGACCCGGGTGTGACGCACTAGGCTGCGCCCCATGCGCCTGCACGTCGTCGACCACCCGCTCATCGCCCACAAGCTCACCGTCCTGCGCAACGAGATGACCGACTCACCGACGTTCCGCAGGCTGACCGACGAGCTCGTGACGCTGCTGGCCTACGAGGCGACCCGCGACGTCCGCGTCGAGCCCTACACGATCGTCACCCCCGTCGCGCCCACGACGGGCGTCCACCTGGCATACCCCCGCCCGCTCGTGGTGCCCATCCTGCGCGCCGGCCTCGGCATGCTCGACGGCATGACCCGGCTGCTGCCGACGGCCGAGGTGGGCTTCCTCGGCATGGTCCGCAACGAGGAGACCCTCGAGGCCTCGACGTACGCCGAGCGCCTGCCCGACGACCTGTCCGGTCGCCAGTGCTACGTCCTCGACCCGATGCTGGCGACCGGCGGCACGCTGGCCGCCGCGATCCGCTTCCTCACCGACCGCGGTGCCGACGACATCACCGCCATCTGCCTGCTGGTCGCCCCCGAGGGCGTGGCCAAGCTGGAGGCGGGGCTCGCGGACCTCGACGTGCCCGTCACCGTCGTGACCGCGGCCCAGGACGAGCGGCTCAACGAGCAGGGCTACATCGTCCCCGGTCTGGGCGACGCCGGCGACCGCCTCTACGGCATCGTCCACTGAACTCATCGGTAACGTGACGCAGCCCACCTGAGATCGGTCTCCGCCTGGGTGGGCCGCGTGCAACGATGCCAACGGTCTGTCCCATTTTCAGGAGGAATCTGTGCGCATCGGCATCCCCCGCGAGTCGCGGCCGGGTGAGACCCTGGTCGCCGCGACCGCGAAGACCGCCGAGCAGCTGGCGAAGCTCGGTTACGAGGTCGTCGTCGAGTCCGGGGCCGGCATCGCCGCCGACCAGGCTGACGAGGCATTCACCAGCAGCGGTACGTCGGTCGTCTCGGCCGACGAGGTCTGGTCCAGCGACATCGTGGTCAAGGTCAACGCCCCCTCCGACGAGGAGATCGCCCGTCTCCGACGCGGAGCCACGGTCATCTCGCTGATGGCGCCGATGCGCAGCCCCGAGCTGATCGAGAAGCTGCAGGCCGCCGGCGTGACCGCCATGGCGATGGACGCCGTCCCGCGCATCAGCCGCGCGCAGTCGATGGACGTGCTGTCCTCGATGGCCAACGTCGCGGGCTACCGCGCCGTGATCGAGTCGGCCAACGAGTTCGGCCGCATGTTCACCGGCCAGGTCACCGCCGCCGGCAAGACCGCGCCCGCCCGCGTCTTCGTCGTGGGTGCCGGCGTCGCCGGCCTGGCCGCGATCGGCGCGGCGAGCGCGATGGGTGCGGTCGTGCGCGCGTTCGACGTACGCCCCGAGGTCGCCGAGCAGGTCGAGTCGATGGGCGCGGAGTTCGTCCAGGTCGACATGGAGCAGGAGGTCTCCTCCGACGGCTACGCCAAGGAGATGACCGCCGAGCAGGAGGCGGCGACCGCCGCGATGTACGACGAGGAGGCACGCAACGCCGACATCGTCATCACCACCGCGCTGATCCCGGGCCGCCCCGCGCCCCAGCTGATCTCCGCCGAGACCATCGCCGGGATGCGCAACGGCTCGGTCATCGTCGACATGGCCGCGGCCAACGGCGGCAACGCTGCCGCGACGGTCAAGGACGAGCGCATCGTCACCGACAACGGCGTCGTCGTGCTCGGCTACACCGACCTCGCCGGTCGCCTCGCCGCGCAGACCTCACAGCTCTACGGCACCAACATCGTCAACCTGCTCAAGCTGCTGACGCCCGAGAAGGACGGCCAGCTCACGCTCGACATGGACGACGTGATCCAGCGCGGCATCACCGTCACCCGCGAGGGCGAGGTCCTCTGGCCGCCGCCGCCCGTCCAGGTCTCCGCCGCGCCCGCCGCTCCGGCCGTCGTGGCCGAGCCGGCCGCGCCGGCGAAGCCCAAGGACCCGCGCCGCAAGTGGTACGCCGCCGCCCTGGCCGCCGTGCTGGTCCTGCTCGCGACCGCGTACGCCCCGGCCGACTTCCTCGGCTTCTTCACCGTGTTCGTCCTGTCGGTGGTCGTGGGCTACTACGTCATCTCCAACGTGTCGCACGCCCTGCACACCCCGCTGATGTCGGAGACCAACGCGATCTCCGGGATCATCCTGGTCGGCGGCATCCTGCAGGTCGGCAGCGACGACCCCCTGGTGATGGGCATCGCGCTCTTCGCGGTGTTCGTGGCCAGCATCAACATCTTCGGTGGCTTCCTGGTCACCCTCCGCATGCTCGAGATGTTCCGGAAGGACTGACCCCGAACCATGAGTGACTTCCTGACGTCCACCGAACTGGGCGGCGCCATCAACGGCGCCTACCTGATCGCCGGCGTGCTGTTCATCGTCGCGCTCGCCGGGCTGAGCAAGCACGAGACGGCCAAGGCCGGCAACCTCGCCGGCATGGCCGGCATGGCCATCGCCCTGGTCTCCACCATCCTGCTGGCCGCTCGCAAGGCCGAGATCGCCGACGAGCGCAGCTTCGCCATCACGCTGCTCCTGATCGCCGTCGCCATGGGCGCCGGTGCCGTCATCGGCGCCTGGAAGGCCAAGACGGTCGAGATGACCGGCATGCCCGAGCTCATCGCGATGCTGCACAGCTTCGTCGGCCTCGCCGCCGTGCTGGTCGGCTTCAACTCCTACTTCGAGGCGCAGACCACCGGCCACCGCGAGGCCGTCCACGACATCGAGGTCTTCGTCGGCGTCTTCATCGGCGCCCTGACCTTCACGGGCTCGATCGTCGCCTACCTCAAGCTCAGCGCGAAGATGAAGTCCGCGCCGCTGACGCTCCCGGGCCGCCACTGGCTCAACCTCGCGATCATCGTCGCCTCGGTCGGCCTGGGCGTGTGGTTCCGCGCCAACGACGCCGACAGCGCCGTGATCGCGCTGCTCATCATGACCGCGCTCGCGCTGGTGCTCGGCTTCCACATGGTCTCGGCCATCGGTGGCGGCGACATGCCGGTCGTGGTCTCGATGCTGAACTCGTACTCCGGCTGGGCCGCGGCCGCCGCGGGCTTCATGCTCAGCAACAACCTGCTGATCATCACCGGCTCGCTGGTCGGTTCCTCCGGTGCGATCCTGAGCTACATCATGTGCCGGGCCATGAACCGCTCGTTCATCAGCGTGATCGCCGGCGGCTTCGGCTCCGACGGTGCGGTCTCGGGCGAGGAGCGCGACTACGGCGAGCACCGCGAGATCCAGGCCGACGCCGTCGCCGAGCTGCTCGCCGACGCCCGGTCCGTCGTCATCACGCCGGGCTACGGCATGGCCACCGCGCAGGCGCAGTACGCCGTCGCCGACATGACCAAGAAGCTGCGCGACAAGGGCGTCAACGTCCGTTTCGGCATCCACCCGGTCGCCGGACGCCTCCCGGGCCACATGAACGTGCTGCTCGCCGAGGCCAAGGTGCCCTACGACATCGTGCTCGAGATGGACGAGATCAACGACGACTTCTCCGAGACCGACGTCGTCCTGGTCATCGGCGCCAACGACACCGTCAACCCGGCCGCCCTGGAGGAGCCCAACTCCCCGATCGCCGGCATGCCGGTGCTCGAGGTGTGGCACGCCAAGGACGTCATCGTCTTCAAGCGCTCCATGGCCACCGGCTACGCCGGCGTCC
>JAJPEO010000148.1 GCA_021166815.1 Nocardioides sp. | reverse complement strand
AGGAACTCGACGATGCGCTCGGCGTTGTCGCAGTGGCGGTCCATGCGCACGCCGAGGGTCTTGAGCCCGCGGTGGGTGAGGAACGCGTCGAACGGACCGGCCACGCCCCCGATGGAGTTCTGGTGGAAGGCGATGGCCTCGGCGAGGTCGAGGTCGCGTACGACGACCGCTCCGCCCACCACGTCGCTGTGGCCGCCGACGTACTTGGTCGTGGAGTGGACCACCACGTCGGCGCCGAGGGTGAGCGGCTGCTGGAGGTAGGGCGAGGCGAAGGTGTTGTCGACGACGAGCAGCGCGCCGGCGTCGTGGGCGACGGTTGCGAGCGCCTCGATGTCGGCGATGTTGAGCATCGGGTTGGTGGGCGTCTCGACCCACACCAGCTTGGTGCGACCGGGCTCGATCGCCGCGGCGACGGCCTCGGGGTCGCTGACGGCCGCCGGGCTGTGGTCCAGGCCCCAGACCTTCTCGACCTTGTCGAAGAGCCGGAAGGTGCCGCCGTAGGCGTCGTCGGGGATCACGGCGTGCTGGCCGGGCCGGGTGAGCGCCCGGATGATGGTGTCCTCGGCGGCCAGGCCGGATGCGAAGGCGAACCCGCGCTCGCCCTCCTCCACCGCCGCCATCGCCCCCTCCAGCGCGGTGCGGGTGGGGTTGGCCGAGCGGCTGTACTCGTAGCCGCCGCGCAGGCCTCCCACGCCGTCCTGCTTGAAGGTGCTCGAGGCGTAGATGGGCGGGTTGACCGCCCCGGTCATCTCGTCGGGTTCGTAGCCCGCGTGGATCGCACGCGTGTCGAAGCCGGACTTGTTGCGGTGCTCCTGGGTCACACGGCGAGGGTAGCCCGGATCACACTGCTCGGGAGACCCGGGAGCACCGCTGCGTTCATCGCGCTGAAGCAGGTGCTCCAGCCGACTCCGCACCGTTCACGGCTCCGCTGGGCGCTGGCGCGAACCTGGGGTTGACGACGGGACCGGAGGGGCGTGCCGCCCAGGTGCCGAGCACCTCGAACGTGCCGGCAGCGTTGGCGTAGGCATAGACGGTTGCACCGAACGGATCCGTCGCGGAGCACGACGCGCTGCCGCCACGGCAGATGCCACGGTTGGTGCCGACGTTGGCCGCCTCCGACTCGAACACGCACAGATGGCCCGGAGCAGCGTCGGGTGCGGCCGCGGTGCCCGAGCAGCCCGCGGGAACCGGGTCGCCGAGCTTGATGTAGTGGGGCGTCGGGGCGGACGGGAAGGTCGCGCCGAACGAGATGCCGTGGCCGTCACCCGCGCCGGCGCCCGGCGCATTGCCGATCATCATGATCGTGCCGCGGTAGAGCCGTTGGGCGGGCGCGTACTTCGCGTCGCTCTGCGCCTTGGTGTACGACGACCCCTTGCGGGCGTAGCGCTTGTCGGCCAGCGGGCGCAGCTTCTTCTTCCAGATCTTGGCCCAGTTGGTCGCCGCCGCCTGCTGCACGGTGGCGCCCGCGGGCGTCACCGTCATCAGGCCGCCGCCGAGCAGGACGCCGATCAGCAGCGCCACGACGTGGCGCCGCAGACCGCCTCGAGATTTCAGCGAGCCTCGGATGTTCATGGTCGATCACCTTTCGTGAGGAGGGGGTGGGCCCACAGTC
This sequence comes from Nocardioides sp., assembly GCA_021166815.1. Classification (GTDB taxonomy): domain Bacteria; phylum Actinomycetota; class Actinomycetes; order Propionibacteriales; family Nocardioidaceae; genus Nocardioides. The sequence continues at coordinate 1,149 of JAJPEO010000148.1, read as the reverse complement.
CTCCCGTCACACCTTCCGACGCATCAGTGGTAGTACGCGGTCCAGACCACTTTTTGCCCGCCCGCCGGGTCAGCGCAGGAGCACCATCCCCGCCTCCCGGTCACCGTCGGGCAGCGGCTCGCTCACCCCGCCGACCGCCGTACGGCCGCTCACGACGGCCGCACCTCCGGGGCGCAGGGCCCAGGTCCCCCTCATCCACCGGTCCGCCCCGGCCGTGTTGTCGAACGCGATCACGAAGCCACCGAACGCATCGACGCCGGCCCCGCAGACACCCCTCAGGCTGCAGAGCATCCTCGCGTCGAGGCCACCGCCCGAGGACTGCTCGTAGACGCACAGGTGGCCGGGCGCCGCGTCGGGCGCCGCGAGAGTGCCCGGGCAAGCGGTGGAGGGTGCGGCCCCGGGCAGGACGTAATGGGCCTCGGGGGGTGCGGACAGGGTCACCCCGAAGTCGATCGGCGACTCCAGGTTGCCGGCCCCGTTGGTGTAGCCGCTCGCACCCCAACCGCCCCGGATGAGCGTCGGGGCGTCCGCGTACCTCGCCTCGCTCTCGGCCTTGGTGAACGACGAGCCCTTGCGGGCGAAGCGGGTGTCCGACTGCCCCTTGGTGTAGAAGCGCTTGTCGGCCAGCGGGCGCAGCTTCTGCTTCCAGATCTTGGCCCAGTTGGTGGCCGCCGCCTGCTGGACCGTGGCCCCAGCCGGCGTCACGACCATGAGGCCACCACCGACCACGACACCGATCGCCACTGCCACGACTAGACGACGCAGCCTTCCTCGAGAGTCCAACGAGCCTCGGATGTTCATGGGGGCACCTTTCGTGGGGGATGGAGCACAGCGTCCTCTCCCCCAGGCCGCACCGCAGTTGTGACACCACTTGGTCCAGACCACTTCCAGGCAGGTCCCGTTTGACGGGCGCGTGACAATGGACCCATGTTCGGCCGACTCAAGACCACCCTGCCCAGCCCCGACGAGGCCCTGCCCGGGCGCCCCTCGCGGCCGTGGCAGCTCGGTGAGCACCTCGTCCTCGGCACGCCCGTCGTCAGCGACGACGTCCCGGAGGGCCTCGAGGTCGCGGTCTTCGGGCTCGGCTGCTTCTGGGGCGCGGAGGAGTACTACTGGCAGATGGACGGCGTCTGGTCGACCTCCGTCGGC
>JAJPEO010000023.1 GCA_021166815.1 Nocardioides sp. | reverse complement strand
ACCCGGGCGCCGGCGGCCGCGAGCCGCCGCGCGGTCTCCCGGCCGATGCCCTGGGCCCCTCCGGTGAGCAGGACGACCAGGCCGGTCAGGTCACGGGGAGCGCGTCGCAGAGCCATGCCTCGCAGGCTAGGGCGCTGGCTGGACACCTGTCCGGAAACGATCCTCATCGTCTCGCCCACTGGTCACGCCCGGCACTGGCACACTCCCCCCCATGTCCCGACGACCGCTGCGGCCCGTCCTGCTCGCGGCACCGCTCGCGGTCGTGCTGTCCCTCGCGGCGTGCGGCCCCGGTGAGGAGGACGTCCAGAGGGCGTTCGACGGCATCGCGGGTGTCGAGGAGGCGAGGGCCACCTGCGTGCAGGAGTGCCACCTCACGGTGGCCCTCGACGAGGCGACGCCGGCAGCGGACGTGGCCCGGGCCCTCGCGGTGGCCCGCACGCTCGACGTCGACACCTACGGGTTCAGCCTGGGCGCCCCGGACAGCAGGCGAGCCGTGCTGCACGTCGAGCGGGCCCAGGACCAGCCCGACCTCGACACCGAGGTGAGCTCGGCGCTGGTCTCGCTCGCAGGACTCCGCGACGTCGAGACGGCAGAGATCAGCGTCGCTGAGTCGGGCATCGAGGCCGTTGCCACGCCCGTCGACGACGCCGGGTTCTGGGAGACGGGCCGTGCAGCGTGGGACGCCGTCTCCGCGATCCCCGCCGTCCGGATGCGGTCGTCGCAGACCGCGGGCGACGTGCAGCGCCTGCTGGTGGTGGAGGGTGAGTGGCCCACCGAGGCAGCCCTGCTGGCGCAGGACCTCCGCGACCCCTCGATCACCGGCGTGGCCCTCACCCCCACCCGGCTCGCGGTCGGCACCGCCGAGGCGAACCGGACGGCCCGCGTCCGCGCAGAGGTGCGGAGCCACCGGCTGGCCGGGTCCGTGCCCGGCCTGGAGGTCTTCGCCACGACCGACCTCCTCGGCCTGGTCGGCAACGGCGACCGGCAGGTCCCCGACCTGACACGCCTGGTCGCCGGACTGCAGGAGCGCGGCGACGTGGCGAGCGCGGGCCAGGTCCCCGAAGGGGTGCACGTCCGCATGGCTCCCGGCGCCGACGACCAGGCCCGCGCCGTCCTCGACGCGGTCCGTCCCGACCTCGCGCGCACAGGTTCGGGGATCGCGCTGCACCTGACGGACGGCACGCCCGGCGACGGACCGGTGACGATGTCCCTGGGCCCGACCGCGGACCCCGACCTCGTCTCCCTGGCCGTGCTGGTGCGCGAGAGCGACGTACGCATCGCGACCCTGGCGCTGGACCAGCCCGAGGGCGAACCGGCACCGATCCTCCAGCTCGCCGTCGACGACGCCGGCCTCGACACCGACCTGGAGCGGCTGGCCGAGGTGTTCGCGCGCTGGGTGCGCGAGGAGCAGCCGGCGATCCCCGAGGTCCGGGTCACCGCGACCACGGTCGCCGGGGCGACGATCCACCAGGTCGACTGGACCGTCGACCTCGCCGGCGAGCAGCTCGCGCTCGTCGACCCCGAGGGCACCGACGACGACGTCGCCCCCCTCGAGGAGGCCTGGGAGCGCGGCCTCAGCTGAGGACCACGGTCTCCTCACGCCCCGGGCCGACGCCGACGCCCCAGATCTTCGCGCCCGACATCTCCTCCAGCGCGCGGACGTAGGCCTGCGCCTGCCTGGGCAGGTCGTCGAAGGTGCGGCAGCCGGAGATGTCGGACTTCCAGCCCTCGAACACCTCGTAGATCGGTTTGGCGTGGTGGAAGTCGGTCTGCGTCATCGGCATCTCGTCGACGCGCTGGCCGTCGATCTCGTACGCCACGCAGACGGGGATCTCGTCCCACGCCCCGAGGATGTCGAGCTTGGTGAGGAAGAACTCGGTCAGGCCGTTGATGCGCGCGGCGTAGCGCGCGACGACGGCGTCGTACCAGCCGCAGCGGCGGGTGCGGCCGGTCGAGACGCCGATCTCGCCGCCGAGCTGCTGCAGCCGGGCGCCGTCGTCGTCGAAGAGCTCGGTCGGGAACGGGCCCGAGCCCACGCGGGTGGTGTAGGCCTTGATGACGCCGATGACACGGTCGATGCGGGTGGGGCCGACGCCGGCGCCGATGCAGACGCCACCGGCGATGGGGCTGGACGACGTCACGAACGGGTAGGTGCCGTGGTCGACGTCGAGCATGGTGGCCTGGGCGCCCTCGAAGAGGACGGTCTGACCCTGGTCGAGGGCCTGGTTGAGCAGCAGCGAGGTGTCGCGCACGAGCGGACGCAGGCGGTCGGTGTACTGCAGGAGCTCCTCGACGACGGCCTCGACCTCGATGGCCCGGCGGTTGTAGACCTTGGTGAGCAGGTGGTTGCGCACGTCGAGGGCCGCCTCGATCTTCTGGCGCAGGATCGACTCGTCGAAGAGGTCGGCGATGCGTACGCCGACCCGGTTGACCTTGTCGGCGTAGGCCGGGCCGATGCCGCGGCCGGTGGTGCCGATCTGGTTCTTGCCGAGGAAGCGCTCGCTGACCTTGTCGATGGTCGCGTGGTAGCTGGCGATGACGTGCGCGTTGGCCGCGATGAGCAGGCGGTCCTCCACGCCCTCGACGCCCCGCTCGATGAGGCCGTCGAGCTCGCGGAACAGCGCCTCCGGCGAGACGACCACTCCGCTGGCGATGACGCTCGTCGCGCCCGGCGTGAGGATGCCGCTCGGCAGGAGGTGCGTCGCGAACTTCTCGCCGTTGATCACGATGGTGTGGCCGGCGTTGTGGCCGCCACTGGTGCGGACGACGTAGTCGATGGTGTCGGTGGTGGCCAGCTGGTCGGTGGCCTTGCCCTTGCCCTCGTCGCCCCACTGGGCGCCGAGCACGACGATCGCGGGCATCCCAGCCCTCCTCGCATGCAGAAAAACGAACAGCCCCGTGCACGAGACAGCGGGGCTCTTGCGACGTCACGCTACCGCACCGCAACGGGTGGTGCTCATCCGTCGGAAGGCACCGGGACACGGGTGGGTGGGCTACTGTCCGGGCGTGAACCCGATGCTCGTCATCACCAACGCCGATGCCGGCACGGCCGACCAGGAAGCGCTCGAGGCCGCCCTGGCGATCCTCCACACCGGCGCCTCCGTCGAGGTTGCCGAGACGTCCAACCCCGGCGAGCTCGACGGCGTGCTGCACCGCGCCGGCAGCCGCGTGATCGTCGTGGCCGGCGGCGACGGCAGCCTCCATGCGGTGATCGCCGCGCTGCACCGACGCAACGAGCTCAAGGACGCCACGTTGGCCCTGCTGCCGATGGGCACCGGCAACGACTTCGCCCGCGGCAACGACATCCCCCTCGACATCGAGGAGGCCGCGAAGGTGGTCCTCGAGGGCACGGTACGGCCGGTCGACCTGATCGTCGACGACACCGGCTCCATCGTCGTCAACAACGTCCACGTGGGCCTGGGCGCCCAGGCCAGCCGCAAGGCCGCGACGTGGAAGACGCGACTGGGGTCCGTCGGGGTCGGCAAGGTCAACCTCGGCAAGCTGGGCTACCCCGTCGGCGCGCTGATGTCGGCGTTCCACCCGCCGAGCTGGCGGCTGCGCGTGGAGGTCGACGGCGAGGTCGTCAACGACCTCGACCGCCCGGTCCTCCAGGTCGCGATCGGCAACGGCGGCAACGTCGGTGGCGGCACCGAGCTCAACCCCGACGCCGACCCCGAGGACGGCCTGCTCGACGTGATGATCAGCCGCGCCGTCGGCCCGCTCTCCAAGATCGGCTACGTCGTGAAGCTGCGCTCCGGCGAGCACGAGGAGCGCGACGACGTGGTGTCGCTGCGCGGGCGGACGGTGTCGGTCAGTGGCGAGGACTTCTGGCTGTCGGCCGACGGCGAGATCGCCGGACCCGAGCGCACCCGCACGTGGCGCCTGGAGCCGGCGGCCTACCAGATGATCCTGCCCCGCTGAACCGGGCCCTCACAGCCAGCCCCGGCGGGCGGCCTCCACGCCGGCCTGGAACCGCGTCTCCACCCCGAGCTCGTCGAGGAGCTCCGCCACGGCGCGGCGTACGGTCCGCAGGCTCACGTCGAGGTTGCGGGCGATCTGCTCGTCCTTGACCCCGTTGGCGAGCTGGGTGAGCAGCAGCGAGCGCCGCTGGCGGCGGTCCTGGGCGGCGCGGGGGTCGCGCACCGGGGTGGCCCGCTGCCACAGCAGGTCGAACCAGGCCTGGCACACCTGGACCACCGCGGGCTGGCGCAGCACCACGCGGCGCGCCGAGCCCACGCCGAGGGGCTCGGGGACCAGGACCCGCCAGTCCCCCACGATGGCCATACGCGTCAGGACGTGCGGCACCACGCGCACCTGTTCGCCCTTGGCGGCCCGCTCCTCGAGCATGCCGGGCAGCTCAGCGAGGACAGACGTCTCGTGGACGCTGCGGACCACGCGCCCCTGCGCGATCGCCTCGTCCACCGCCTGCATCAGCGCGGACTCACCGGGGATCTCGGCGCGGCCCGGCCGCAGGATGCTGATGCTGCCCGTGGAGGTGCGCACCCACTCGGTGAGCAGGCTGGCCGGATCGGTGCCGTCGACCACCTCGCCGGCGACGCGGTCGGACTCGTGGCGCGCGGCGTACGGTCCCGCGTCGAGGAGCGCGGGGAGGGTCGAGGTGATCAGCCTGAGCTGGTCGCTCATCGCGCTCATCAACGCGCCCTGGGCCGAGATCATGTGGGTGACGGCCGCGCCCGGCTCCGCCACCGTCAGGACGTCCGCCTCGTCGACCTCGACGAGGCCGCGCTCCACCAGCGTCGCCATCTGCTCGCGCAGGTCGTCGGGAGCGATGCGGAGCGCCTCCGCCACCTCGACGACCGTGCGCCCGGTGCCGGGGATCAGCCTGCGGTAGAGCCGGTCGAGCTCCGGCGTCCACGTGAAGACAGAAACGAGGGATGACAGATCCATCACGGCATGTTAGTGACAATGTCCACTTCTGGCCACGGGTGCGCGGCCAGCCGATGGCACAATGATGCCTATCGCGCGTGCGCCGGTCCATCGCGGGGGTGCTGGGCTCGCTGACACGCCGAGACGACAAGCGCCGGAGTCGCAGCAGGGGACGACTCCGGCGCTTCGTACGTCCCTCGCTAGCCTTGCGCCCATGGCACGAGGACAGCAGGGCGATCCGGTCGACTGGGTGACGCGCGCGGCGGACGACGCCGTACGCCACGCGGGTGAGGGAGCCGGGGTCGACAAGCCGATCACCTGCGCCTCCGGCGCCTCCCCGTCGGGGCGCATCCACCTGGGCAACCTGCGCGAGTTCATCACCGTCCACTTCGTGGTCGAGGAGCTGCGCCGCCGCGGCCTCCAGGCGCGCCACCTGCACTCGTGGGACGACTACGACCGCTTCCGCAAGGTCCCCGTCGGCGCCCCACCGGAGTGGTCCGAGCACATCGGCCGGCCCCTGTCCGCCGTGCCCGACCCCGACGGCTGCCACGAGTCCTGGGCCGAGCACTACAAGGAGCCGCTGCGCGCCTCGCTGGCCGAGATGGGCATCGAGATGGAGGAGGTGTCGCAGACGCAGATGTACCGCGCCGGCGCCTACCGCGAGGGCATCCTCACCGCTGTGCGACGCCGCGCCGAGGTCGACGAGATCCTGGGCCGCTACCGCACGAAGAAGGCGGCCACCCCCGACACCGAGCCGGCCGCGGAGGGCTACGAGAGCACCGCGGAGGAGGACGCCGACCTCGGGTCAGGCGACGACCTGTCCCGCTTCCCCTACAAGCCGTTCTGCCGCCAGTGCGGGCGCGACACCGTCACCCTCACGTCGTACGACGACGACTCCACCGACCTGGCCTACACCTGCGACGTGTGCGGGTTCGAGGGCGTCACCACGATCGCCACCCAGGACGAGGGCAAGCTGGTCTGGAAGGTCGACTGGCCCATGCGCTGGGCGTTCGAGGGCGTCGACTTCGAGCCGGGCGGCGCCGACCACGCCACGCCCGGGTCCTCCTACACCGTCGGCAAGGAGGTCGTCGCCGCGATCTACGGCGCCCGCGCCCCGTCGTTCGTGGCGTACGGCTTCGTCGGGTTCGAGGGCGTGCAGAAGATGTCGTCCTCGGCCGGCGGCGCCCCCGTCGCGGCCGACGCGCTGACGATCCTCGAGCCGGCGATGCTGCGCTGGCTCTACGTCCGCCGCAACGCCAAGCAGACCTTCGACGTGGCCTTCGGGCCCCAGGTCATCCGGCTCTACGACGAGTGGGACGCGCTGGGCAAGAAGGCCGCCGACCCCGAGCGCCGCGACGGTGCGGTGCTGGCGTACGAGCGTGCCGTCTCGACCTCGACGGCCGGCGTGCTGCCCGCGCCGCGGGTTCTGGTGCCGTTCCGGCTGCTGTCGTCGGTCGCGGACGTGACGGCCGGCTCGGCCGAGCAGGTCAGCCGCATCGTCGCCTCGTCGGGCTACCCCCACGACTCCGTCGACGACCTCGAGCCCCGCCTGTCGCGGGCCACGGCCTGGACGGAGAAGTACGTCCCTGCCGAGGAACGCACCCAGGTGCGGACGGCGCCCGACACCGAGCGGCTCGCCGCCCTCAGCGCGGACGAGCAGCGGTGGCTGGAGATCTTCCTCGACCGGCTGCCCTCCCCGCTCGACCTCGACGGCGTCACCGCCGTGGTCTACGGCACGCCCAAGATCGCGCGGGGCCTGGACGTCGACGACGCGCCCACCGACGAGGTGAAGGCCGACCAGAAGGAGTTCTTCAAGCTCCTCTACAACCTCCTGGTCGACGCCGACCGCGGCCCACGCCTGCCCACGCTGGTCCTGGCGCTGGGCGAGGACAAGGTGCGCTCGCTGCTCGGCGGGTCCTGACCCGGCTCAGCAGCTGGACCCGGCCATCCGCTTGATCGAGCTGGTCTTGTCGCTGAAGCCGGCGTGGTCGCCCAGGCTGGAGATCTTCTGACCCGGCACCACGCAGACCGACCGGTCGGAGTAGCCGTGGTCGTCGTAGAGCCGCCAGGCGTAGGCCGACCGGTTCCACACCGAGCTCGTCTTGTCGCCGAAGCTGATGTCGTTCATGTCGTAGACCCGGGTCGCGCCGGAGTCGGCCGGGTAGCCCGCCTTGGAGCCGAAGGTGAGCCGGCGGTCGGAGTAACCGGTGTCGTCGAAGAGGCACAGCGCGCCGGCCGTGCACTTCCTGGCGTGCCAGGAGTTCTCCGGGTTGGTGATCCCGGTGCTGCCCGCGAAGGACTTGCGCACCCCGGTGTAGAACGTCGACGCCTTGCTGTCGCACTGCGAGAGGGTGGCGCGGCGGCGCGAGCCGTCGCTGTAGTAGACCCACGGGCGCTTCGACCCGTCGCGGCAGCGCGCCTTCATGTCGGCGAGGAACTTGTCGTCGACGGCCAGCTTCTTGGCGTTGGTGGAGTGCAGGGCCTTGCCCTTGCCGAAGTTGCGGTAGCCGAAGTCGTGGCGCACGCAGGGGGACTTGAAGTAGGTGTTCCAGGGCTTGCCGACCAGCCAGTCGGGAGCACTGCACCCGTCGTTGCGCCAGTCGAGCCCCAGCCAGCTGGTGTCCTCGGCGGACGTCGACGAGCCGTCGGCGGTCTTGCCGTCATGGGCCCTGGAGTAGCTCATGAAGCTGGTGATGGAGAGGCCGTAGTAGGTGTTGGCGCGGTCGCGCAGCGTGTCGCGCGTGACGGCCTGGGCGGGGAACGAGACCGCGACCAGCGCGACCATGGTGAAGACGGCAACCAGAACTGGAAGGGCCCGAGCCGGCCCACTTCGTGCTGCGGTGGGATTCATGGGCGTGACCCTAGTCGCGCCCCCGGCCCGCGAACGCGGTTTCCACAGACCGGTGGCTAGTCTCGGCCCCATGACCTCCGGCAACCTCGGCCGCGACCTGATGGCCGGCCCTCCTCCCACGCACCTCCCCGCCGATCCCGCCGACGCGGCGCTGGCCGGCGGCGAGTCGCCCGCAGCAGTCGTACGCCGCTTCCCGGCCTCGCCCGCCGCGTGGGCCGCGCTGGCCGAGCAGGCCCGGGACCAGGGCGCCGACGACGTGACCGTCTACGCCTACTCGCGCGTGGGCTACCACCGCTCGCTCGACATGCTGCGGCGGAACGGGTGGAAGGGCCACGGCCCGGTGCCGTGGGAGCACGAGCCCAACCGCGGCTTCCTGCGCTCCCTGGCGCTCCTCGCGATCAGCGCCCGGGCCATCGGGGAGACCGAGGAGTGGGAGCGTTGCTCCCAGTTCCTGCGCGACTCCAGCCCGAGGGCTGCCGACGAGCTGATCGACTGAGTCACCCCGGCGGCAGGCTCGCCCGCCGTCCGGCGAGCACCAGGCCGACCAGGCCGACGAGGTAGACGACCACGCCCAGGCCGAGCAGCGCGAACTGCCAAGGCTGCTGGGCCGACTCGGGCCCGTCGGCCAGGCCGGTCACCTGCGCGGAGCCGAGGCCGAACACCCAGCCCGCGACGCCCAAGGCCGTCCAGAGCCCGAGCGGCCGACGGTGGTCGTCGTGCCAGTGGGCCAGCAGCAGGCAGGCCGCGCCGACCACGGCAGCCGGGGCAGCAGCCGCGGCGACGTACCAGAAGGCCGTGACCGAGTTCTCCGCGCCGCCGAAACGACCCGTCAGCGCCAGCAGCGCCGCACCGAGGCCGACGACGAGGGGCAGGGCGGCGAACGTCGTGCCGACGACCGTCAGGGGACGGCGCCAGTCGTGGTCGTGAGCGTGTGCGGTCATCGAACCCACCTCCACTCCTGTCCTACTCCCGTGCGTCCCGCGGGGGTAGGGCAGAAGGACCCTCAGCCGCGTACGGCCGCCGGCTCGCCGAGGTAGCGCTCCAGCAACGCGCGCAGGTCGTCGTTGATCCGCCACGAGGACTGCGCGTGGTGGTCCCAGAGCACGCTGACGCACTCCCAGACGACGGCCGGCTCGCCGCCGGACTCGACGCGCAGCTCGCCGGCCACGGTGAAGGAGGAGCCGCCGATCCGGCTGATCCACAACCGTGCCCGGAAGTCCTGGTACGGCGCGAAGCGCATCTCGGAGCGATACGTCACGGTCTGGGTGGCGACGAGGTCGGTGACCCCCTCGTCGGCGAGGTGGAGCAGGCCCGTCGCGCCCTCGGGGAGGCCCGGCAGCGGCGCGAACAGGAAGAACTGCAGCCGCGCCTCGTCGAGGACCCGTACGGCCTCGACGTTGTCGACGTGGCCGGCAGTGTTGATGTCGCGGAAACGCGCCTGGATCTCGGTCGTGAAGGTCTCACCCATGGGCGCAGTCTGCCCGGCGAGGCGCCGGATCACCCCATCGCGTCGACGACGTGCCGGGCGATCGCCAGCGACGACGTGGCCGCCGGGGACGGCGCGTTGCGGACGGCGGTGATGCCGTCGCTGCGGGTGATGCGGAAGTCGTCGACGAGGGTGCCGTCGCGCTCGACGGCCTGCGCGCGCACCCCGGCGGTGTAGCGGCGCACGTCGTCGGGGCCGATCTCGGGCACGTACCGCTGGGCCACGCGCATGTACGCACGCTTCGACAGAGACCCGCGGACCTCGGTGACGCCGGTGCGCCAGTGGGCCCGCGCGAGGTGCCAGGTCCCCGGCCACGCCGCCATGTCACGCAGGTCGCCCAGCGACACGTCACGCCAGCGGTAGCCCTCCCGGCGCGTGGCGAGCACCGCGTTGGGGCCGACGTCGACGACCCCGCCGACGCGGCGGGTGAAGTGGACGCCGAGGAACGGGTAGCGCGGGTCGGGGACGGGGTAGACCAGCCCGCGCACCAGGCCCTGCTTGGCCGGGTCGACCAGCATGTACTCCCCGCGGAACGGCACGATCCGCGGCCCCGCCTCGCCGTCGGCCAGCTCGCCCACGCGGTCGGCGTACAGGCCGGGGCACAACACGAGCTCGTCGACGACCTCGCGGTGCTCGCCGCACTCCACGACGATGCGGCCCGCCTGCCGGGAGAGGCCGGTGACCTCGCTGGACAGCCGTACCTCCCCGCCCGCCGCCTCGACCTCGCGGGCCAGTGAGCGCGTGACTGCGACGAAGTCGGTGATGGCGGTCTGCGGGGAGTGCAGCGCGGCCAGCCCGGTCGCGTGCGGCTCGATCTCGCGCAGCTCCTCAGGCCCGACCCGGTGCAGCCCCGGCACGGAGTTGTCTCCGGCCGTGCGCTCGAGGGCGTCGAAGCGCCCCATCTCGTCGGGGTCCACGGCCACGACGACCTTGCCGACCTCGTCGTAGGCGATGGCGTGCTCGGCACAGTAGTCGCGCAGCATCAGCCGCCCGCGCGTGCACAGCTCCGCCTTGAGGCTGCCGGGGCGGTAGTAGATGCCGGCGTGGACCACGCCGGAGTTGTGGCCGGTCTGGTGGGCACCGACCCGGTCCTCCTTCTCGAGGACCACGACCCTCGCACCCGGACGTCGGCGCGTCAGCTCGCGGGCCACGGCCAGACCCACGATGCCCCCACCGACGACGCCGATCGTGAAGGTGCTCATGGGGCCACTACACACCAGTGGGGAACTGCGCCGCGCGGTGCCGCGGCGAAGTTCCCCACAGGTGAGGTACGTCGGTGCTCTGGCCTACTGGCCCAGGCTGGTGCCGGCCGAGCGCAGGTTCTGGCAGGCCTCGACGACGCGAGCGGCCATCCCAGCCTCGGCGGCCTTGCCCCACGCGCGCGGGTCGTACGCCTTCTTGTTGCCGACCTCGCCGTCGACCTTGAGGACGCCGTCGTAGTTCTGGAACATGTGGGCAGCGGCCGGGCGGGTGAAGGCGTACTGGGTGTCGGTGTCGACGTTCATCTTCACCACGCCGTAGTCGACGGCCGCGGCGATCTCCTCGGCCGTCGAGCCCGAGCCGCCGTGGAAGACCAGGTCGAGCGGGAGCGCCTTGGGACCGAAGCCGGCGTCGGCGCCGTACTTCTCGACGATCGCCTCCTGAGCGTGCTTGAGGATCTCCGGGCGCAGCTTGACGTTGCCGGGCTTGTAGACGCCGTGCACGTTGCCGAACGTCAGGGCCGTCATGTAGCGGCCCTTCTCGCCCAGGCCCAGCGCGGCGACGGTGGCCAGCGCGTCCTCGGGGGTGGTGTAGAGCTTGTCGTCGATCGCCCCGACGATGCCGTCCTCCTCGCCGCCGACGACGCCGACCTCGATCTCGAGGATGATGTTGGCGGCCTTGGCCTTGGCCAGCAGCTCCTCGGCGATCTGGAGGTTCTCCTCCAGCGGCACGGCCGAGCCGTCCCACATGTGCGACTGGAACAGCGGCGCCTCACCGCGGGCCACGCGCTCGGCGGAGATGTCGAGCAGCGGGCGGACGAAGCCGTCGAGCTTGTCCTTGGGGCAGTGGTCGGTGTGCAGCGCGACGTTGACGGGGTAGTTCTTGGCGACCTCGGCGGCGTACGCGGCGAAGGCCAGCGAGCCGGTCACCATGTTCTTCACCGACGGGCCGGAGAGGTACTCGGCACCACCGGTGGAGATCTGGATGATGCCGTCGGAGCCGGCGTCGGCGAAGCCCTGGAGGGCGGCGTTGAGCGTCTGCGAGGACGACACGTTGATGGCCGGGTAGGCGAAGGACTTCTCCTTGGCCGCGTCCAGCATCTGCGCGTAGACCTCAGGGGTGGCGATGGGCATGGGAAGCGTCTCCTTGACACGGGGTACGGCAGGCAGGGCCCACCCTAGTCCGAGCCCCGGGACCGGCCACAGGGCGTCCCGACCCCGACGGACGGGGCCGAAGGACCCTCCACGCCCAGATCATCCTCCGGGCTGATGTGCCCAGCTGCGGTGCGCTGGGACCATGTGGGCTGCCCGACCTCCGGGCAGGCATCGACCACAGGGGTTCGTCACATGCACCTTCGCACCATCACGCACGCCATCGCGACGACAGGAGTCGCGCTCGTCCTCGCGGTCGCCGGAGCACCGGCCAACGCCGCCGTCTGCCACACCTGCGAGGACCCGACGCTGCCGCCGCCCGGCGGGGGCGAGCCGCAGTGCACCGTCACGTGGACCTCCGACCCCGTGATCGGCGGCACCCCGCGGGTGGGGGCGCCGAGCACGGCGACCCCCGGCTCGTGGAGCGAGACGGGCATGACCGCGACCTACCAGTGGTTCTCCGGAAACGTTGCGATCAGCGGCGCCACCTCGACCACCTACATCCCGTCCCCCGACAAGCTGGGGCAGTCGCTGCGGTTCCGAGTACGGGTCGGCAAGTCCGGCTGCACCCCGCGCACCAACGATTCCGAGGCCAGGACCGTCGCGCTCGGCGACGCACCCACCAACACCTCCCCGCCGGTGGTGACCGGTACGCCGGAGGTCGGTGCGGTCCTCACGCTCGCCAGCGGCACGTGGACCAACCCGAACCCCACGGGCTACACCTACCGCTGGCTGCGCAATGGGGTGGCCATCACCGGAGCCATCGGTTCCACGTACACGCTCACGGCCGCCGACGCCAACCAGAAGGTCCGCGGCGTGGTCACCGCCGTGGCCACCGGCCACCAGAGCGCCGAGCGACAGTCCAACGAGGTCACCGTCGCCGACAACCACCTGACGGCCACCTCCGCGCCCACGATCAGCGGCTCCGCGTCGGTGGGCAGCACGCTCACCGCCAGCAACGGCACCTGGAACTTCGCCCCGGCGAGCCTCACGCACCAGTGGCTGCGCGACGGCACCCCGATCGACGGCGCGACCACGAGCTCGTACGCCGTGACCACGGCCGACCAGGGCCACGCGCTCACCGTCGAGGCCACCGCGACCCGCCCCGAGTACGTCGCCGGCAGCGCGGTCAGCGCCCCGCTCGCCATCGCAGCGGCCCCCGCCCCCGTCACCGACACCCCTCCCCGGTGGTCCGGCGCGAAGCCGGCGCTCAAGGGCAAGGCCAGGGTCGGCAAGGTCCTGCGGCTCAGGCTCACCAAGGCCCAGCTGGTCGAGCGGTTCGGCGCCACGACGGTGAAGTACCAGTGGTTCCGCGGCGCGAAGAAGATCAGGAAGGCCACCAAGGCGTCGTACCGGCTCACCCGCGCCGACCGCGGCAAGAAGATCCGCGCCAAGGTGATCGGCCTCAAGGCCGGCCACCCCCGGGCGAGCGTGATGTCCAAGGCCCTGCGCGTACGGGCCTGACCCGCCTCAGGCAGACTCGGCGGCCAGCATCGCGACGAGCTGGGCGCGGCTGCTCGCGCCCAGCTTGCGGCGAGCGTTGGCGATGTGGGTCTGGACCGTACGGTGGGCGATGCCGAGCCGGGCAGCGATCTCGGCGTCGGTGTGACCGGTCGCCGCCAGCACGGTGACCTCCTCCTCGCGGGCGCTCAGCACCGAGCCGCTCGCCCGTGAGGTGGGCACCCGCACACCCAGCGCGCGCAGCGACCGCGCACAGCGGACGGCGACGGGCGCGAGCCCCAGGTCTCGGGCCTGCTCGGCGACCTCCTCCAGCAGCGTACGGGCCTCCTCACGACCAGCGAGCCGGGCCGCCTCGCCCGCACCCCAGCGGCACAGCATCGCCCGGTCGAGCCGGGGTCCGTGGGCCGTGGCGGCCTCGAGGAACAGGTCGTGGGCCTCGGCGAGCTCGCCCGACTCCAGTGCGGAGATGCCGCTCAGCTCTGCGGACACGCCGTCCAGCAGACCCGCGTCGGCCAGCGGCGGCCGTTCGGGAAGCGGGAGGCCGGCATCGAATGCGGCCCACGCCCAGATGTGTGCGGCGTCGGTGACCATGAACCCGTCGGGGTTCATCGCCATGAAGGGGGCGTGCTCGTCGTGGGCGCGCTCGGCCTGACCGGCGAGCAGGTAGGCCGTACCGCGCACCTGGTGGTAGGCCATGACGTGGGAGTCGTGGCCGTCGAGCTCTGCGGTGCACGCCAGCGCCTGCTCCAGCTCGCCGAGCTGGGCATGGGCGGAGCCGACGGTGGCGAGCGTGTCGAAGCGGTCGATGGGGCGCAGCGGCTCGGCGAGCAGCCGGGCGCCCTCGGTGACCACGTGGCGCAGGTCGGCGCAGTAGGCCGCGGCGGTGAGCTCGCAGGTGTCGAAGCACAGCTCCCACCGAGTCAGCCGCAGCTCGCGGCAGCGCTCGACCATCTCGCGCACGAGCTCGCGCGAGGCAGCCACCTGGGCGTCTGACAGCAGCGAGATGAACAGGTTGAGGGCCGAGGTGACCTCGAGGAACGAGTTGCCCGAGTCCCGCGCGACCTGGACCGCGTCGCGCAGCAGCCGGACCTTCTCCGCCATCGTCGGCGCGCTGTCGCCGGCCATCTTGGTCGCCTCGCCCGTCGAGTGGCCCCGCGCCCGGGCGGTCTCCATCGCGAGCAGGGCCAGCTCGTGGGCCTGCTGCGAGTCACGGTCCATCAGCAGCACCTTGGACGCGTTCGTGACCATCAGCCGCGTCTGGATGGGACTGCCGTCGGGCGCGACGGCCGTCGCCTCGGCAAGCAGCTCGCGGTAGTCCACCCAGCGGCCCTGCTGGAAGGCGATCGACGTGCGCACGGCCAGCGACCGCGCACGCAGCTCGAGGTCGTCCGGCAGGTCGGAGACCAGGCGTTCGGCGGCATCGAGCTGGAGGCCCCGTACGGCTGCTTCCGCGGCCGCCACCCGCAGCTCCGTCGCGCTCTCCGGGTCGGCCGCCTCGGCAGCGGTCACGAGCAGCGGCCAGCGCTCGCCGGGCGTGGACGCCGAGTCCACCGCCTCCATCGCCGCGGCGTGGGCCGCCGCGCGGTCACCCGCCGCGAGCAGGTGCTGTGCCCGCTCGCCGGGGTGCTGGGCGAGGTTGACCAGCAGGCGGTGGCACCGTACGGCGCGGTCCTGGGAGATCAGCTGCCCGAACACCTCGCCGATCAGCGCGTGCCGGATCGAGACCTCGTCGTCACGGGTCACCGTGAGCCCGGACTCGGCGAGCTCATGAGCCACCGGCACGTGGGCCTCGGGCAGCGGCCGGCCCGCGAGCGAGAGCAGGGCGAGGCCGTCGAGCTGCTCCTCCGGCAGCGCACGACAGCGCGCCAGCAAGGACAGCTCGAGGCTGGTGACGTCGCCGGGAGAGCGGGTGAGCTCCTCCACGAGGAGGGGGTTGCCGCCGCTGCGGTCGACGATCGAGTCGACCTCGTCCGGCGACATGCCCGGCCGGAGCCGCAGGGCGAGCGCTGCCGCGTCGGCGTCCTCGAGGGGGTCGAGGTCGATGCGGGGGGCGTCGACGTCGGCCAGGGCGGCCAGCGCCGTCTCGGCGCCGGGGTCGCCGCGGCGCACGGTCAGCACGAGGCGTACGCGACCGGCCAGCAGGCCCAGCGCCTGCAAGGTGGCGGGGTCGGCCCAGTGGAGGTCCTCGACCAGCACGACGTCGTCACCCGCTACGGCCTCGATGCGCGACGCGACGTGCTCGGCGTCACCGGTCCAGACGGCGTCCGGCAGGTCCGTGAAGGCACGGCGCAGCGGCAGGAAGGGCAGCCAGCTCAGCGTGGACAGGGCGCCGCCCTCGCGCGTCTCGGCGTCCGCCAGCGCGGCTCGCACCAGTGCACTCTTGCCCACGCCCGCCTCACCGTGGACCACGATGCATGACCTCACGTCGGTCACGATCCCCCGGATGCGAGCCTCCTCGGAACCGCGCCCGATCAGCATGCGAGCAGACTAGGACACCGGAGTCGTCAGGGGGCCGGCAAGCGCTCGATCCGGCGTCGGTACGCCGCCAGCGCCGCGCTGGTCGACTCCGCCCCGAGTGCCGCCCGTGCGGCGGCCAGTCGTCGGTCGGCCGACCGGCGTGAGAGGTGGAGCGTGGTAGCGGCCGCACCGAGCGTCGCACCCTCGGACAGCAGCCGCAGCAGCGCGTGCTCGTCGTGGCTCAGGGGCGCGGCGGGCTCCTCGACGCGATGGTCGAGGATGCCCAGGCGACGCAGGTCGTCGCAGAGTGCGTCCAGCACGTCGCGGGGCGCAGTCGCCTCGACCAGCAGGGCGAAGCCGGCCACGGCAGCGAGCACCACCTCGGCCGCGGCCACCGAGTCCGCGACGGTCGTCGCCCACACCGTGCCGGGGCCGCCGTCCAGACGGGAGGGGTGCACCGCCCAGCCACGGGAGACGAGCTCGCCGCGGGCGTCGGCGAGTGCCGCGGGACCACTCTCGACGACGACGAACGGCAGGGACACACCACCGACCATAGGCACCCTCCTCAGTCCTGAGGCGGAAGGTGGCGCAAATGCACGATGCGCCGCGGCAGCGCTCTCGCCGAGGGTGGAGGACGACACCGTTCTTTGGGGGACACATGACGACATATGCACGCCGATCACCGGCGGTGCGTCAGCGCCCGGTCTGGCTGGAAGACCTGACTCCTCGCGAGCGCGAGGTACTCGACCTCGTCGCGCTGGGGTTGAGCAACGGCGAGATCGCCCGCGAGTTGGTGGTCTCGATGCCGACGGTCAAGACCCACATCGCCAACCTGCTGCGCAAGACCTTGGCCCGGGACCGGGTCCAGCTGGTGGTGGAGAGCTGGTCCTCAGGTCTGGTCGGCTCCGCGCAACGGTCGGCGCTGCGATGCGGAGGGATGCCGGACGCGCAGCCGAATCCCGGTGCGCTGCGCGCTCGCATCTGCAGTGGTGGCCATCACCCGGGGCGGCAGCACCAGCCCATGGCGAAGTCACCGGTTCGTTGAGCCGAAGGAGCAGCCGCGCCGGCCGACACCCTCAGCCCCGCCAGGCGGCGTCTCCCGACAGGTCGGCGTACTGCCTGACCCAGGTGTGCATCGCGATGGCCGCGGCGGAGCTGGCGTTGATGGAGCGGGTCGAGCCGAACTGCGCGATCGAGAACGTGCCGTCGCACTCGGCGCGGGCCTGCTCGCTCAGGCCCGGCCCCTCCTGGCCGAAGAGGAAGCAGACCCGGCGCGGCAGCTCCATCGTCTCGAGGTGCTCGCTGCCGGGCAGGTTGTCGATGCCGAGGAGGCGTACGGGCTCGACGAGTCCGTGCAGGTAGGCCGCCAGGGCCGGCACGTCCGCGTGGTGGCGCACGTGCTGGTAGCGGTCGGTGACCATCGCCCCGCGGCGGTTCCAGCGCCGGTTGCCGACGATGTGCACCTCCTTGGCGAGGAAAGCGTTGGCGGTGCGGACGATGGTGCCGATGTTGAAGTCGTGCTGCCAGTTCTCGATGGCGACGTGGAAGTCGTGGCGGCGGGTGTCGAGGTCGGCCACGATCGCGTCCATCGACCAGTAGCGGTAGCGGTCCACGACGTTGCGGCGGTCACCTTCGCGCAGCAGGTCGGGGTCGAACTGCTCCCCCTCGGGCCACGGCCCCTCCCACGGGCCCACCCCGACCTCCGTCGGGCCGTGCGGCATGGGGTCGTACGGCGCCCGCTCGTCCTCGGTGAGCACCGTGTCCTCAGGGACCCTGCGTGAAGCTCGCCGTGGCCACCGAGATCGCCGTGAGCTTCTTCTGCCCGAGGACCGCACCACTGCCGTAGCACGCGTAGTCCACCGTCCCGGGCGCGGTCAGCGACACCAGCGCCGTGTTGTGCAGCACGGCCGTCGCACCGGGAGCGTCGACGAGGTACGCACTGCTCGCGTCGGCGTCGCCCTGGCCGATCATGAGCGAGCAGCTGGCGACAGCGAAGACGCCGGTGGAGGTCCTGGACGCCAGCGCCTTCGCGGTCACCAGGTGCGCGCCGGCAGGCAGTGCCACACTCAGCACGATCACCGGGTCGTTGCCGAGCGGCGTGTTCACGTTGCTGTAGGTCATCCGGGCATCGGACGGGCCCCGTTCGCCCTGCGGGCCTTGCGGGCCCACCGGGCCTTGCGGTCCCACCGGACCTTGCGGTCCCACCGGACCCTGCGGTCCCACCGGGCCTTGCGGGCCCACCTCGCCCGGAGCGCCGTCGGCTCCTGGTGCGCCCGCGGGTCCTGTGTCACCGGTAGCGCCCGCTGGGCCGGGCACGCCCGTGGCCCCGGTCGCACCGACGGGACCGGTGGCGCCGCGGAGCCCGTCGCGGGTCGAGGCCGCGAAGTCCTTCAGCCTCAGACCGCCGTTCTTGACGTCGGCGGAGGTCACCGTGCCGTCCCTGATGTCCTTGCCCGTGATCACGCCGGCGGCATAGCTCGTGCCGCTGAGCGCGATCACCAGCGCGGCCGTGGCCGCGACGTTCGAGTAGGTGGCCGACCGGAAGATCGCCATGGGCACGCTCCTGGGGTGAGCGGCGGCGCGAGTGGCCGCCACGGGCGAAGCGTAGTCGCCGAAGGCTCCGTCCGGTCGACAGCGTGAGGCCGGCTGGGTTTCGCGGCATGCGAGCACGTCAGGGCCGGCTGGCTAGGGTGGCGCGCGTGAGCGCACTCGCCGACCTGG
>JAJPEO010000350.1 GCA_021166815.1 Nocardioides sp. | reverse complement strand
CGCCGACACGGCGTTCGCCAACTTCGACATGATCACCTACGCCAAGGGCAACGCCGTGCTGCGCCAGCTCGGCATCTGGCTGGGCGACGACTTCCTCCGCGGGGTCAACGCCCACCTCTCGGGCCACCCCTTCGGCAACGCCGACCTCGCCGACTTCCTCGACGCCCTCGACGGCGCCAGCGACCGCGACGTGCGCGCGTGGGCCGACGCCTGGCTGCGCACGTCGGGCTTCGACACGATCGAGGTGACCCGCGACGGCGCCGCCGGCGGCGTGCCGGTGCTGACGCGCCACGGCTCGCGTCCGCACCGGTTCACCGTGGCGGCGTACGACGAGGCGATGCGCCTGGTCGAGACCGTGTGGGTCGACCTGGCCGACGAGCCGGTCCGGCTCGAGCAGCTAGCCGGACTCGTGGTGGTGCCCAACGCGGGCGACGAGACGTTTGCCGCGATCCGGCCCGACGCGTGGTCGTGGGCAGCGGTCTCGCGCGGACTCAGCGACGTGGCCGACGACCTCACCCGGGGCCTGCTGTGGTGGACGGCGATCGACCTGGCCGAGTCGGGCGCGATGGCGCTGCCGGCCCTGGTCGACCTGGCCGACCGGCACCTGCGCCCCGAGCGGCACCCGGTGGTCTTCGAGGCCGTGGGCGAGGCGGTGCTCAAGGTCGTACGCCGCGCCGGCCACCCCGACGAGGTCCCCGCGCAGCTCGACGTCCTGGCCAGCATCGCCGGCGAGATGCTGGCGGTCGGCGACCCCCTCCTCGACCCGGCCGCTGCGCGCATCCTGGCCACCACCTCGCACGACCAGGACCTCCTGCGCGAGTGGCTGGGCCGCGACGACGTCGACCAGGAGGTCCGCTGGCTCGTCGTACGACGCCTGGCCTCCCTCGGCGACGACTCGTTCATCGAGGCCGAGGCAGCCCGGGACCGGTCGGTCGCCGGCGGCTTCGCGCTGCTGCGGGCGCGCGCCGCGGTGCCGACCGTCGAGGCCAAGGAGGAGGCCTGGGCCCGGCTGTGGAGCGGCACGACGACCAACCACGAGTTCCCGCTGCTCTCCCACGGCTTCTGGGAGATCGAGCAGACCGAGCTCGTCCGGCCGTGGCTGACCCGCTACGTCACCGACGCCCTGGCCCTGGCCCAGCGGTCGGGGCAGGGCATGGGACAGGTCATCGGGCGCTCGTTCCCGTGGCTGCCGCACACCGAGGCGACCCGTCGCGAGCTGCGCGACGCGCTCGCCGAGGCGTTGGCGCGCGACGACGTCCCGACCGTGCTCGCGCGCTGGTGGAACGACCAGGTCGACGAGCTCGACCGGCGTCGCTGAGGCCCGTCAGACCCGGTCGAGCGTGGCGTGGGTGCGGCTCATCTGCTCGAGCCAGCGCAGGGCGGCCAGCCCGAGCACGACGTACACCGCGCCGATGAGCATCTCGGTGCCCACGAGACCCGACACCTGTCCCCACGCAGCCCCGTCGGCGACCATCCGGGTCGCCTCGATCGCGTGGGTGAGCGGCAGGCAGCGACCGATCGGGGCCATCCAGCCCGGCAGGTCCTCCAGCGCGACGTTGGTCCCGGTGAAGACCAGCAGGACGAGGAACACGACGTTGCCAAGCGTGGCCCCGTCGCGCCACACCAGGTTGATCGCGCCCATCACCAGCCCGATGCCGGCGGTGGCGAACGCACCGACTGCGACCACGAGCCCGACCAGCGGGAACGAGCCCCAGGGGATGTCAGCGTCGAGCGCCCACACCCCCGACACGATGCCGAACATCGCGGTGCCCCAGCCGGTGAGGATGACCGGCAGCGCACGGCCCATGAACAGCGGGATCCGTCGCGCCGGGCTGACCAGCACCAGTCCCAGGGTCTGGGCGAAGCGCTCGCCACCGATGGTGAAGGTCATCGCGAACATGCCGGGGATCGCGGCGTAGTTGAGCGCGTTGCCGATGATGAAGAACTCGTCGTCGCCGACTCCCGCCGCGCGGCCGACGTAGGCGAACAGCAGGATCTGGGTGATCGGGCCGAGGAGGATCGTGGGGACGAAGATCCACGGGTTCATCCAGTTGAAGAGCGCGCGAAAGCTCATCAGTCCGCCGATGAAGAAGATGCGCAGGCTGGTCATCACGTCCACCTCACGTCAGTGACAACGTCGCGTGGCGACGTGCCGAGTCGATGAGTCGGTTGCCCAGCCACGCGGCCAGGAGCGCATAGGCCAGGCCCACCGCCGCGCACATCGCGAGGTCGAACCACGGGCTCTCCCCCGCGGCCGACGCCCGCATGGCCTGCACCCCCCACGTGGGCGCGCGCGCCCACGACAGCGGCTGGACCCAGCCGGGGAGCAGCGCCAGAGGTACGACGAAGCCGCACAGCAACCAGCCGGGGTACTCCAGCGCCGAGCCGATCGCCCAGGCCGTGCGGTAACGCACGACCGTGACCGACAGCAGGAAGCCGAAGAGCGCGATCGTGAAGGTCGCCATCAGGATGCTCAGCACGAAGCCCGGCCAGTTCTCCACCTGCAGCGGCAGGTCGAAGAGCCACCAGTCCCACAGGACGACGGCCACGACGCTGTAGAGGCCGAGGGTCGCCATGCCGAAGGTGATCGGCAGCACCACGAAGGCGAACGGCGTGGGCGCGGCGACGACGAGCTCGAGCGTGCCTGCCCAGCGCTCGCGCTGCACGAGCGTGGCGGCGGTGGTGGTCTGCGAGGTCCAGATGCCCATCGCGGCGGCGCCGATGCCGGCGTAGAGCATCGCCTCGGGATCGTTGTTGACGCGGTAGACCAGCAGGGCGGCCGTGGCGAACATCAGCGGGAAGAAGACCTGGAGGAACCCCTCGAACGGGGAGAACATCATCACCTTGAGCTGCAGGCGGTAGCAGACCCACAGCTGCCGCAGGCGGCTCACGCGTCGGCCCCGGTGACCAGCTCGACGTACGCGTCCTCGAGGGTCGGCTCACGATGGCTGAGGCGTCCCACCCGGGTGTCGCCGAGGCGGGCGAGCACCTGCTGCGTCACCTCCGCCCCCGGCTCGACCGAGACCACGAGCACCTGCACCTGGCCGCGCTCCTCCACGATCGCGGACCGCACGCCCGGCACCTCGCGCACGCTGGCGACCTCGGCGTCGGCGACACCGTACGTCTCCACCTCGAGCACCCGCCCCGCACTGACGAGCCCCTTGAGATCGGCCGGCGTGCCCTCGGCGACGATCTCGCCCTCGCGGATCACCGCGATCCGGTCGCACAGCTCGTCGGCCTCGAACATGTAGTGGGTGGTGAGCAGCACCGTCTTGCCCTGCTCGCGCAACCCCGCGACCGTGGCGCGCAGCTCGCGGGCGCCGACGGGGTCGATGCCGATCGAGGGCTCGTCGAGGAAGAACACGTCGGGGTCGTGCAGCAGGCCTCGGGCGATGTGGAGGCGCTGGCGCATGCCGCGGGAGTAGCCCTCGACCTTCTCCTCCTCACGGCCGGTGAGGCCGACGAGCTCGAGGAGCTCGCCGATGCGTTGCTTCTGCTCGCGCGGCGATACCCCGTACAGCTCGGAGAAGTAGCGCAGGTTGTCCAGGCCGCTCAGGCGCTCGTAGAGGCCGCGGTCGCCGCCGAAGACGTAGCCGATGCGGCGCCGGACCTCGCGTACGTCCTCGACCACGTCGCGGCCCAGCACCGACGCGCTCCCCGACGTGGGGAGCAGCAGCGTGATGAGCATCTTGATGGTCGTGGTCTTGCCGGCCCCGTTGGGACCGAGCAGGCCGAAGAGCTCCCCGGGGGCGATCTCGAAGCTCACTCCCTTGACGGCCTCGACCGTCTTGTGGGTCTGGCGGAACATGCCCTGCCGGGTGGTGAACGTACGACGTAGGTCGCGGGCGACGACGGCAGCCTGGGGATCGGTCACCGGGTCACACTAGAGGCCTCGGCGCCCCCTGCCGGGAAGCTGCCGGGGGGTGTTGGTTTCCCCGCTTAGGCGGGGAAGTGGGAACCTGCTGGCCGTAATTTCGGCCAGTAGGTGGCAAGTTCCCCGCTCAAGCGGGGAAACCGACCGAGCCCAAACCTCAGGCGTGGCCGTCGAACATCGACGTGACCGACCCGTCCTCGAACACCTCGCGGATGGCGCGGGCGATGAGGGGGGCGATCGACAAGGTGGTGAGCTTGTCGAACTGCTTGTCGGGAGACACGGGCAGCGTGTTGGTCACCACGACCTCGGTGGCCGGGGAGTTCTTGAGGCGGTCGACCGCGGGGTCGGAGAGGATCGGGTGGGTCGCGGCGATGACCACGCCGGCGGCGCCGTCGTCCATGCACGCCTCGGCGGCCTTCACGATCGTGCCACCGGTGTCGATCATGTCGTCGGTCAGGACGCAGATCTTGCCCACGACGTCACCCACCACGCGGTTGGCGACGACCTCGTTGGCGACGTCGGTACGCCGTGTCTTGTGGATGAAGGCCAGCGGGGCTCCGCCGAGGCGGGCCGACCACCGCTCGGCCACCTTGATCCGGCCGGCGTCGGGCGAGACGACGGCGAGGGGCTGGTCGCCGTACTTCTCCTTGACGTAGTCGGTGAGGATCGGCAGCGCCATCAGGTGGTCGACGGGACCGTCGAAGAACCCCTGGATCTGGTCGGCGTGCAGGTCGACGGTGATGAGCCGGTCGGCGCCCGCGGTCTTGAAGAGGTCGGCCATCAGCCGCGCGGAGATGGGCTCGCGGCCGCGGTGCTTCTTGTCCTGGCGGCCGTAGCCGTAGAACGGCATGACGACGGTGATCCGCTTGGCCGAGGCGCGCTTGAGCGCGTCGACCATGATCAGGTGCTCCATCATCCACTCGTTGATCGGAGCGGTGTGGCTCTGGATCACGAAGGCGTCGCAGCCGCGCACGGACTCCTCGTAGCGGACGTAGAGCTCGCCGTTGGCGAACGCGTAGGCCTTCTGTGGCACGAGGCCGCACTCCAGGAGGTCAGCGACCTCCTCGGCAAGGTCGGGGTGCGCCCGGCCGCTGAAGACCATGAGGTGCTTCTCGGTGGTCCGCTTCATTCCGGTCACGCGTCGCGGCTCCTTGCTTCGTGGCTGGGAAGGATCCCCCGCAGCGATTGTCACCCACGCCCCGCGTCAGACCCAACCCCGGGTCCTTCGGTGGACACCTGCTGTTCACGCGCGGTTCGTGCCGCGGCCGCGGCCTCCGCCTGCCGGCTGCCCGGGCGCTTGGCCTCGGCCCACCCCTCGATGTTGCGCTGCGGCCCGCTGCTGACGGCCATGGCGCCGGCGGGGACGTTGCGGCGTACGGTCGTGCCGCCGGCCGTCCCGGCGCCGTCACCGACCTGCACGGGGGCGATGAAGGTGTTGTTGGACCCGGTCCGTGCGAAGCGGCCGATGTGGGTGCGGTGCTTGTTGACGCCGTCGTAGTTGGCGAAGATCGTGCCAGCGCCGATGTTGGTGCCCTCGCCGATCTCGGCGTCGCCCACGTAGGAGAGGTGGGGCACCTTGGCGCCGTCGCCGATCTCGGCGTTCTTGGTCTCGACGAAGGTGCCGATCTTGCCCTCGATGCCCAGCTGCGTGCCGGGGCGCAGGTAGGCGAACGGGCCGACGTTGGCCCGGTCCCCGACGACCGCCAGCTCGCCGTGGGTGCGGACCACGCGAGCGCCCGAGCCGACCTCGCAGTCCTTGAGCGTGGTGTCCGGCCCGACCACGGCGTCCTCGTGCACGACCGTCGCGCCCAGGAGCTGGGTGCCGGGCAGGATCGTGACGTCGCGCGCGGGCACGACGTCGGCCTCGATCCAGGTGGTGGCGGGGTCCATGACCGTGACGCCCTCGGTCATCCAGCGGGTGACGATGCGGCGGTTCATCTCCTTGCCGAGCTCGGCCAGCTGGACACGGTCGTTGGCGCCCTCGGTCTGGGTGAAGTCCTCCAGCACGTGCGCCCCGACGGTCAGGCCGGCGTCACGGGCGATGCGGACCGCGTCGGTGAGGTAGAACTCGCCGTTGGCGTTGTCGTTGGTGAGCTGCGGGAGCGCCTCGAGCAGGAACTCGGCGTCGAAGGCGAGGATGCCGGAGTTGATCTCCTTGATCTCGCGCTGCTCGCGGGTGGCGTCCTTCTCCTCCACGATCGCCTCGACGTCACCCTCCTCGTTGCGCACGATGCGGCCGTAGCCGAACGGGTTGGCCACGATGCCCGAGAGGATGGAGACCGCGCGCTGCGCCGCCTCGTGCTCCTCGGCGAACGCCCGCAGGCTCTCGCCCTCCAGCATCGGGGTGTCGCCCGCCGCCACGATCACCGTGCCGGAGGTCGTGCCGGCGGCGTCGATGGCCACGCGTACGGCATGCCCCGTGCCGAGCTGCTCCTCCTGGACCGCGAGCACGGCGTCGGGGACCAGCGCGTTGATGTGGGGGCCGACCTGCTCGCGCTGGTGGCCGACGACGGCCACGATCTGCCGCGGGTCGACCGCCTCCACGGCCCGGAGGACGTGCCCGATCATGCTGCGGCCAGCGATCGGGTGGAGCACCTTCATGGTCTTCGACTTCATGCGGGTGCCGCCGCCGGCGGCCAGGACGATCACGGTGAGGTTCCCCATGGTCCGGCAGTCTCTCACCGACGGCGAGACACGCAAGACGGCGGGCGTAACCAAAACGCCGCGGACCAGTTGAGGAGTTGGAATCGTCGCGTTGGGCGACGACGGGGAAGGAACAAGAGAACGTGAATCGAAATGCCCGCCGAGGGCTTGCCGTCGCCGGAGCCGCCACCTTGCTGAGCCTGGCCACCGCGCCCGCCTTCGCGGCCACGGTCGCGCAGGCCGAGGCGAACGCCCTGACCATCTCGGTCGCCGGCCAGCCCGCGGACACCGGCACCGTCACTGCCGTCCACGACGGCACCACCCTGACCAAGGACGGGGAGGTCACCCCGCCGGTGTCCCTCCTGCAGGGCCAGGACGTCCTCGACATCGGCACGCTCGCCCAGGACGCCACCGCCAGCATCGGCGCCCAGGGCGACGGCCTTTCCGCCGCCTGTGCGGGTGTCGCCGGCGACGGCGCCTCGGTCGCCGAGGTGGGCGAGTCGCGCTGCCTCACCGGTGGCGACAGCGTCGGCGTCAACTTCGCCAACCTCGACCTCAGCGGCGTGGCCTTGGTCAACCCCGACTCCGCCCTCGGCGAGCTCAAGACCGTGCTCGGCCCGGTCGAGGAGCAGGTGCTCGGCCCGCTGACCAGCGCGCTGTCCACCGCTCTCTCCGAGAACCTCGGGCCGTTGGCCGACCTGAACATCGGCGGCACCGTCGGCGCCATCGAGTCCCGCTGCCTCGCGATGCCGGGCGCGGCGTCGGGCACGACGTACATCACCGACGCCCAGCTCGGCATCACCCTCGCCGGCCAGACCGTCGACGTGATCAACCTCCCGGTCGAGCCGGCGCCGAACACCAAGGTCGTCACCGACCTCGACGCCGTCCTCAACGCCGTCATCACCGGCCTCGAGACCGACCTGGAGACCACCCTCGACGGCCAGCTCCAGGGGCTGACTGCCGTCACGCAGGCGATCAAGGACAACATCGTCGACACGATCGTCGACCAGGTCTCCACCCAGCTGGCCCCGCTGGAGGAGAACGTCCTCGACATCACCCTCAACAAGCAGACCTTCCCGGCGACCGGCCACATCCAGGTGACCGCGATCGACGCGCAGGTCCTGCCCGCGGCGGCCCAGCAGCTCGGCGCGTCGCTGGTCAGCGCCCGGATCGCCAACGTCGAGTGCGGCCCCAACGGGCGCTTCACGGCGACGGCGACGCCCGAGGAGCCGACCACGGACGAGCCCCTGCCCGAGGTCCCGACCGTGATCGAGTCCGGAGCTGCCGGTGACGCCCCCGCGGTCGACCCGGTGTCCCTCGCCCTCCTGCTCGCCGGCGCGGCCGGCCTGGTCGGCTACCTCCGCCTCGCCACCCGGGCCTGAGAAGGCTCCCCATGAACGAGCAGCTGCGACTTCCCACCTGGGCCACGGCCCTGGTACGCCACCGTCGCTGGACGTCCCTCGCGGTGACGGTGCTGCTGCTCGCCGGCCTGGTCGGCGTCGTCCGACTGGCCCTCCCCCATGACGGTGAGGAGGCCGCTGTCCCCCCGGCAGCGGCCTCCTCATCGCAGCAGGTCGAGCCGCCCGCGCCCCGGGCCCCCACGCGGATCGAGATCCCCTCGCTCGACGTGGTCGCACCGATCCTGCCGATCGAGATGAACACCGCCGGTGTCCTGACCCCGCCCGCCGACGTCGACACGGTCGGCTGGTGGAAGCGCAGCGCCAAGGCCGGCGCCCGCCGGGGGCAGATCCTCATCACCGGTCACTCGGTCCGCATCGGCGACGGCGCCATGGACCACATCGGCACGCTGGAGCGCGGCGCCGAGATCGTCCTGAGGTCGCGCGGCACCACCACGCACTACCGCACCACCGAGGTCTTCACCTACGACCGTGCCCAGGTCGCGGAGCACGCCTACGACCTCTTCGGACAAGACCGCGGACAGGGCGGTCTGGTCCTGGTCACGTGCACCGACTGGGACGGCCAGTCGTACGAGTCCAACATCATCGTGCGCGCCGAGCCGATCCTGGGCTGACCTGGAAGTCCGCCCACGTAGGGTCCACCGCATGTCGGGGACGGAGCAGCCTGCGCAGCGGCGGTTGGAGCACGGCTGGCCGCTCGTCGGGCTGGCGTGGGGAGCGCTCGTCGGCGCCGGAACCGCGACTGTCCCCTTCCTCCTCGCCATGCTGACCGGCGGCGAGGTCCCGACGCTGGACAGCGACTGGGTGCTGCCGGCGTTGTGGGTCGTCGTGCTGGCGGTCGCCGGCACGATGTACGGCGCGGTGGTGGGCCTGTTCACCGGCCTCGTGGTCATGCTGGCCGTCGGCCGTGACCCCGTGGTGCGAGCCGCCCGACGCACACCCGCGACCGTGGCACTCCTGGTGGTGCCA